>JANOAP010000092.1:0-10227 GCA_031411175.1 Rhodoferax sp.
CGGCCCTCAAGCCAGTCGCCAAAGCTTTGACCGGCGGCCTGCATCATGCTTTTCTGGATGTCGGCTTCGGCGGGAATATTGGCATCCATCAGGCCGCGTTCATTGAACACGGGCTCGTTGGCGGCGATTGCGGCGTTAGTCATCAGCAATTCTCCTAGTTCATGACAAAGCCGCCGTTGACAGGCAGCAGTTGTCCGGTAATAAATCCGCTTGCGCGGGTCAATAAAAACAAGGCGGCAGCGTTCACGTCCTCAGGCACCTGGGGCCGCTGAACGGCCCGCCCTTGAAGGTAGTACGCATGGCGGTCTTCGGGGACATACTGCGTGGCCTCTACCAGGGTCAGGCCTGGCGCGATCGCGTTGACGGTGATGCCGTGCACACCGAGTTCGCGGGCCATGCCACGCGTCATGGCAATGACCGCGCCTTTGCTGGCGACATACGCCATCAAGCGTGGGGCACCCCACATGGCCGTGTCAGAGGCGATGTTGACAACACGGCCACTGCCCGACTCGGCCAGAAACGGCGTGGCCGCTACGGTGACGAGCCAGGTGCCGCGCACGTTGACGCCCATCACCTGATCCCAGGTATCGGCGGTCAACTGGTCCATGTTCTTGCCGCCAGAATTGGTGATGGCAGCGTTGTTGATCAGGCCATCGATTCCGCCCATGGCTTTGGCTGCGGCAGCCACCCCGGCGCTGATGGCGGCACCGTCCATCAGATCCATGGGGACGTAGTGCGCCTGCGGGCCCAGCTCTGCGGCCACCGCACGTCCGCGCTCGTGCAGCACATCGGCCAGAGCCACCTGCGAGCCTGCTGCCACCAGGGCACGTGCAAAGGACTCACCCAGGCCACGAGCGGCACCGGTCACCAGGACTTTGCGATCCTGCAGGTTGATTTCTGGCGCGCCGTCTGCGTTATCGGTGATTGCGTTGTTCATGGCGGGGTGCTCTTTTGAATCGGTCAGGCCGTGCGGCGCTCGGAACTGGGCAGGTAGTGCAAGACACGTTTCTCGGCCAGAACCACCGCGTAATAGGCTGCGATGCCAATCACGGTGAGCGCCCCAATCACCACAAAGACTGCCGCCGTGTTGCCCTGGCCTTCAAAAAAGACCAGCAGGTAGCCCAGGCCCATGTTGCCACCCACCAGTTCACCCACCACCACACCAATGACGGCCAGCGTGCTGGCAATGCGCAGGCCTGAAAACAGGGCCGGCATGGTGGTGGGGTATTCGACATTGCGGAACACCTGCAGACGCGTGGCAGAAAACGAGCGCGCCAGATTGATCATGTCCACATCCATGGTGCGCATGGCCGACAAAACGTTGATCAAGACCGGGAAGAAGACGATCAACACGGCCACCAGAATTTTGGGATAAACGGTGTAGCCCAGCCACATCACAAACAGCGGTGCAAAGGCGACTTTGGGCGCAATCTGCAAGGCCAGAAGATAGGGCGACAACACGGCCTCCACACGGGGCGACAGGCCCAGCGCATAACCAATCAGCGCGCCCAGAATCGAGCCCAGCACAAACCCCACCACCACCTCCATGGCCGTGATGCCGGCATGCCAGAACAGCCGCTCGCTGCTCCAGATGCGCGCGGCTTCTGCACACACCTTGCTGAAATTGGGCAAGACAAAATCGGGTACGCCGAGCCAGCCCGGGCCATATTCCCAGACCAGCAGGACCACCACGAGCAGACTCAGGCTCCAGCAGGCGGTTACCAGGCGGGCGTTTTTGGAGTTCATGCAAGTTTCCGCATCAGGCTGTTCATACGTCGGGCCTTACTTCGCCACAACGAACTGGTTGGTGTACAGGTCTCGCAGGGCGGCTTCCTTGGTCACCACGCCATTCGTGACATAGAATTTTTGCAACTCGGCAAGGCGCGCTTCGTCGATCTGACCCAGGACCTTCTGGCCCGCATAGACATTCTTGTTGTACAGCTCAAACGTCTTTTGAATCGAGGCTTCCTTGCCTTTGTGAACCGGCACGTGCTTGACGTACACCGCCGTGGCCGCCTTGGGGTCGGTCATGATGTCCTTCATGCCTTTAAGCGTGGCGCGCACCAGTTTTTGAACCAGTTGCGGATTTTTCTGGATGGTCTCATCGGAGGCCAGAATCGCCTGGGCCATGCTTTTGAAGTAAACGTCTGCGGGCAGAATATCGACCAGTGCGCCAGCTTCCATGGCGCTCACGGTCCAGTCTGGAACACCCGCCATGGCGGCAGCCTTTTTGCTCGCAAACTGTTGCCATACACCCGCAGGGCCGGCCGCCTGAATGTTGACGTCGTTCTTGGTGAGGCCCACTTTGCTCAGCATGCCCAGCAGTGCGTAATAGGTGGTGTCGGTGTAAGAGATCACCGTGACGGTCTTGCCTTTGAGCTCACGCGGGCTCTCGATTTTTTCGTCCTTGTGGCTGACCAGTTGCGTGAGGGAGCCACTGCCCAGCACCGCAACCGCTTTCACAGGAATGCCCTGCGCACGCGCAATGATGGGCGTGTCGCCTATCGCGCCACCAATCACGGCATTGCCGGCACCGAGCTGTTTGGCCACGTCCACACCGCCACGGCCTGCCACGAACTCGACCTCCAGGCCTTCAGCAGCGTAGTAGCCTTTGGCCTGTGCCAACATCCAGGGGCCAAACGCGGGCAGCGTGCCCGGCGCCGGTAACAAGTAGGTTACCTTTTGCAGTGGGGCCTGGGCGGCTGCGGGCAGCGCAAAAGAAGCTGCGGCGACCAGTATGAAGCTTGCGAAGCAGGTGAAGCTGGCGCGGCGGGTGGCTTTCAGATGGACGGGATGAGACATGGTTTTCTCCGTTAACGAATCAGGTGGGTGGGCAAATGAGGAACAGGCCGGGTTGGCCGGGTTCAATGAACTTCTGTGTTGGCATCGAGTTTGAGCAAGGCCATCAGCCGCGCCACATACGGGCCGACTTCGTCGCGCGTGCGTCGCACCATCGGGTTGTTGCGGTCAGGCAGGTCCACCTTGATCTGCTCCACGATGGTGCCGGGGCGCTCGCTCATGACCAGAATCCGGTCCGACAGCGCAACCGCTTCGGTGAGGTCATGCGTGATGAGCAGCACGGTCTTGCCCTCAGCAGCGACGGTCTGGGCCAGGTCTTGCTGGAGAATCATCTTGGTCTGGGCATCCAGCGCCGAAAAGGGTTCGTCCATCAACAAGACCAGCGGGTCTACGGCCAGCGTGCGCGCCAGTGCCGCCCGCTGACGCATGCCGCCAGACAATTGATGCGGATAGTGCCCGCCAAAACCTGTCAGGCGGCACTGCTTCAAAAGCCTGGCGGACACCGCGTTGCGCTCGGCTGATTTCACGCCCCGCAGTTCAAGGCCGAATTCAATATTTTCGGTAATCGTGCGCCAGGGCATCAAAAGGTCTTTTTGCAGCATGAAGGACACATGCTCATTCGGCCCCTGAACCACCTGCCCCGCCACCTTCACCGTGCCCGCGCTGGGTTTGGCCAGGCCGGAGCCCATGTTCAACAACGTGCTCTTGCCACAGCCGGACGGGCCGATGATGGACACCACCTCACCAGGAGCGACCGCGAAGCTGACGTCGTGTGCGGCAAGCACTTCGCCCGTGTCACCGCGTGGCGGGAAACGCTTTTCCACGCCAATGAACTCTATGGCGGGTGTGCCCCCCACGCTTGTCGCTTCGCGTACTGCGCTGCCCCCTGAGGGGGCTAACTTCCCTTGGGGCGGCCCGGCGGGAAGTTGCACTGTGTTCGTCATGCGCCCGCCGCCACGACGGGGATCTTGACCAGAACACGCCCGGCTTCAATCCGGGTCGGGTAACACTTGATGTCGCGCTGGCCGATTTCGTTCAGGCATTTGCCGGTGGCAATCTCGAAACGGGCGGCGTGCAGAGGGCATTCGATGATGCCGTCTTCCTGAAACCCCTGGGACAGCAGCGCAAACGCATGCGGGCACACGTCTTCGACAGCGTGAACCGTGTCACCGAGCAGGAACACGCCAACGCGTTGCCCGTTGACCTCAACACCCACCGGAAAATCGGGGTCGAGCTGGTCGCGAACGGCCACATCGTGCCAGTCTGCGTTGTCCTCTGTCGAATCACTCATGGGAGCCTTTGAGCAAAGTTGATGGATGGGCCAGTGAGGTTTTGTTTTACTAATGAAACAGTGATTCACTAATGATCTATTATTAGGCCTGTTTTTATGCGAGTCAACAATACCCAACTAGATGGCAGGGGTTTAGGGTGGGCGCACTCCAGGCACGCCCACCTGGCCGTCAGGCGTGCTTCCTGATCGCGTCAGCCAGCGTGCCCACCAACCGGTCGATGTGCGATTTGTCCACGATGAAAGGGGGTGCCAGCACCAGTGTTTCACCCGCCGGGCGGATCAACACGCCCTTGTGGAAGCACTCCAGAAAAATGTCATAGCCGCGTTTGCCTGGCAGGCCGGTCATGCCCGTCAACTCCACGGCACCGGCCAACCCCAGCGTGCGAATACCGATGACGTTGGGCAGGCCCTTCAAGGCGCTGTGCATGGCATCACCGAGGACTTTGCCCATCTCACCAGCGCGTGAAAACAGATTCTCTTGCTTGAACAATGTCAGCGTGGCCACAGCCGCGGCACAGGCTACCGGATGGCCGGAGTAGGTGTAGCCATGGAAGAACTCGATGACGTGCTCGGGGTTCTTGTCATTGGCCGCCATCATGGTGTTGTAGAGGTGGTCGCGGCAGATCACGCCGCCCAGCGGTATCACGCCATTGGTCACGCCTTTGGCGAAATTCAGCATGTCGGGCACCACGCCGTAATAGTCGGCCGCAAAGTTGGTACCCATACGGCCAAAGCCGGTGATGACCTCGTCGAAAATCAGCAGGATGCCATGCTTGTCACAGATCTCGCGCAGCCGCTTGAGGTAGCCCTTGGGCGGCAGGTACCAGCCCGCACTGCCGGCCACGGGCTCGACGATGACGGCGGCCACGTTGCTGGGGTCGTGCAGGGGCAGGATGCGGTTTTCAAGCTCCAGCAGGAGGTCTTCCTGCCACACGGGCTCGGTGCCATGAATGTAGGCATGACTGGCATGTTCGGGGTGAAGGGGATCATGAATGAACCGCAGGTGGTCCACGCGGGGCAGAAGGGCCGTGCCAAACATCTTGCGGTTGGCCGGAATGCCACCCACGCTCATGCCACCAAACCCCACACCGTGGTAGCCGCGCTCACGGCCAATGAACACATTGCGATGGCCTTCGCCGCGTGCGCGGTGGTAGGCCAGCGCCACCTTCATGGACGTGTCTGCAGCCTCGGAGCCCGAGTTGCAGAACAGCACCTTGTTGAGGTCGCCCGGTGCCATGGCGGCAATCATCTCTGCCGCTTCAAAGGCGCGGTTGTTGCTCGCCTGAAAGGCGGTGGCGTAGTCCAGCGTATCAAGCTGCTTCTTGATCGCCTCGTTGATCGGTTTGCGGTTGTGCCCCGCCGTTACGCACCACAGGCTGGAGATGCCATCAAGCACCTGCTTGCCATCATGTGTGGTGAAGTGCATGCCGTCAGCCGCCACGAAGACCCGCGGGTCGAGTTTGAAGCTGCGGTTGGGCGTGAAGGGCAACCAGTGGTTGTCCATATTGAAGTCAATTTTTGCCATGAAAATCTCCAGATGAGAGCGATGAACCCTGATGATGCCACTAATGAATCACGGCAACGGCCACTTTCCCGGTGGTGGGAAGCCCCGCGGCCTGCCATGCCTGAATGCCACCGCGATACCACAGCACATTGGTGTACCCCGCCCTCAACGCGCGCATGGCGGCATTGGCCGAATGCCACGACTGGGAACCCATACAGTAAAACACCACCGGCGTGGCCTTGTCCGGCACGGCCAGGTTCAGCATGTCACGAAACCGCTGGTCGAAGGCCGCATCGGTTTTTTCGTCCGCAAACGCCAATCCGCCCGACATGAAATGCAGGGCCGAGGGCAGCATGGCAGGCACGGTCGCCATCACATCAATCAGTTTGAGGGGTGCCCCTGCGATTTCAGCAGGGCGACGAGTTCCGCAGAATCGACCCGGCGCACGCCCTTGATGTCGCCTTGCAACCATTTTTCAATCCGCTCTCTACCCAGTGCCTTGCAGGTGGCGTTGGTGCAGCTCGCATCAATCATGGCCAGGGCGCGTTCTGCCATATCCGGTTTTGGTTCCGGCAGTGCGCGGCCAAAGTAATGCAGCTTCACCTGCATGGCGTCTGGCAATGCCACGGTCAGCGTTTCGGCGCTGGTCACAATGCCCAGTGACAAAGCCGTCTTGCCAGTGTGCTGCTGGCATTTGTCCAACAGCGTGGCGCGCAGGGGGCAAAACCAGGGTGTCTGTTCGGCCGTCTTGGTGCGCTGCAATTCACGCGCCCGCAGCAGGCCCCCGGCATCCTCGATCTTGTAAAGCGCCTGGTTCATCACATCTGCATCGAATTTGTCACCCATTTGCGATTTGTAGAGTGCATACATCTGTGGCATGGCCATGGGATTGACCTGCATGGTGGCTACATTGTGAGCACCATGGATACCAATCATGGTGTTACGCGGCTTGTTACCCGAAGCAAAAAATCGCTCCTTACCTGCAATAAACATGATTGAACACGCTGAGATGCAATAGCCCGAGGCCAGGGTCGTCGCTCCGGACAACTGGATCATGCGCGCAACCTGCATGCCAGTCCACAGGTCGCCGCCGGGTGAATTGACCAGCACCACGCGTTTCACGCCAGCTTTGTCAAACGCATCCTTGAAGGCCAGAAAGTCGCTGCCCACCACGGCACCGGTAGCAAACAAGTCACTGCCCACACGCTCCAGCAACATCGCCTGCGCCGGCGCAAGTTGCAGCAATCCCAACACCGCAACCACCCACGTCATGAACGTTTGCGCCATGGCAACTCTCCTGAATCGGCTGTAACCAGAAAGTGTAGCGAGGCCTGCGACAATTCAACCCATGAAGCCCGCTTATGTTTTGACTCTGTCCTGCCCCGACCGCCTGGGGCTGGTCCACGCCGTTTCCGGCTTTTTGCTGGAACGCGGCGGCAATATTGAAGAGGCCGCGCAATACAACGACCACAGCACTGGCCTGTTTTTCATGCGCGTGCAGTTTGCCGCCCCGCAACTCACCCATGAAGACCTACGCGCACAACTGGCTGTCTTTGCCACGCCCCACCAGATGCAATGGCGGCTGCACGCCACGGCCCAAGCCATGCGCACCGTGCTGTTGGTCAGCAAGGAAGGCCATTGCCTGAACGACCTGCTGTTTCGCTGGAAAAGCGGGCTGCTGCCAGTGGACATTCGCGCCATCATTTCCAACCACCGCGAGTTTTACCAATTGGCTGCGAGCTACAACGTGCCGTTTCACCACATCCCGGTGACAGCAGACACCAAGACGCAGGTGGAAGCAAAGCAGTTCGAGATCATCGAGTCCGAAGCCGCAGAGCTGGTGGTGCTGGCGCGCTATATGCAAATTTTGAGCGACGACATGTGCCGCAAGCTGTCAGGCCGCGCGATCAACATCCACCACTCGTTTTTGCCCAGCTTCAAGGGTGCCAAGCCCTATTACCAGGCACATGACCGGGGTGTGAAGCTGATTGGTGCCACCGCCCACTATGTGACGGCAGACCTGGATGAAGGCCCCATCATCGAGCAGGACGTGGCCCGCGCCGACCACAGCAAGACGGTAGAAGACCTGACCGCGATGGGCCGTGACACCGAGAGCCAGGTGCTGGCCCGCGCCGTGAAATGGCACAGCGAGCACCGCGTGCTGATCAACGGCCACAAGACCGTGATTTTCAAGTAATCCGATTCCCTTTTATCTCAGGAGATTTGCAATGTCTGTTCATCCACTTAACGCGTCCCGCGCGATTGACCCCGTGGCGCAAGCCAGAATCCATCTGGCTGCTGCCCACAGGCTGGCTGCGTTGCATGAACTGGAAGAGGGCATAGACAACCATTTCACCGTCACCCTGCCCGGCCATGACGACCGGTTTTTGATTCTGCCCTTTGGCATTCATTGGTCCGAAGCCAAGGCCAGCGACATGATGGTGTTCAACGAAGCGGGCGAGACGCTCGCGGGTTCAGGCCCGGTGGAGTTGTCGGCCCGCTGCATCCATGCGCCCATCCACCGCATCGCGGGTGCGAAAGTGGTGCTGCATACCCACCAGACCTGGGCTACGGCGCTGAACATGCTGCAAGACAACCGGCTGCACGCCACCACCCAGACCTCGGCCTTTCTTCATGGCCACATCGCCTACGACAACACCTACACCGGCCTGGCCGACACGCTGGACGAAGGTGAACGCCTGGCGGCTGTGCTGGGCAAGAATCACTACGTCTTCATGAAGAACCATGGCGTGCTGGTGGTGGGCGACACAGTGGCCCAGGCCTACCGGCGCATTTACCGGCTGGAGCGCGTCTGCCGCATGCAACTGATCGCGATGGCGGCTGCCACCGGCACCGGCCAGCAACTCGCTGTGCTCAGCCACGACGTAGTTGCCCAAGTGCAGAAGCCCAACCCGCATGACAGCCACCCGCGTGAGGAGCGCGAGCGCCTGTTCTTTGACGCGATGATGCGGGTGCTGGACCGGGAGCTGCCAGGGTATCGGGAATAACTGGTCAAATCGGGCTCTAGCCCTCGTGGAACATTCTTAAGCAGCTATATATTAAGTAGCATTCTCGGCTTCTTTCGCGAGCGCCTGCCCCACCCCAGCGCCCCCGGCACGCGATTGCTGCGGGCCCTTCGGGCGACCATCTGCAGTACGCAGTCTCTGGGCCGCCGCGCAAACTCGCTTCGCTCAAACACGCGCGGCTGAGTCGTCTCGTTGCGCGAGACCCTCACCCAGAGCCATTGCGTGCTTCGAGGCCGCAGCAGACGCGCGCCGCGGGCGCTGGGGTGGGGCAGGCTTGGGGTCAGGGTTTGCCTTGAGGTGCCACCAGCAGTAGCGCTCTTTCAGTTGTCGCACTGACCAACGGGTTAGGCTACGTTTGGCGAACGGTTGCAGTACCGTTAAAACCGTATATAATTACGTACATTCCGTTAATTTAACCGCAATCTAAGAGGTTTGCTATGGCATCTAAAACTGAACGATTTGAGATGAGGCTGGACGAAGACATCATCGCTCGTGTTGATCGCTGGCGTGGGGAGCAAAACGACCTTCCTTCGCGAGCTGAAGCAATGCGGCGCCTAATTGAGCGAGGCCTGTCCAAGCCTGAAAAGCGTGCTGCTGTCAATTTCACAGACGGTGATAAGTTGCTGTTCATGGTTTTGCGCGACATGTGCAAGCAGTTGGGGCTTAAGAAGGGCGACACAGATCTGGACTTTGTCGCATCCACTATCTACGGAGGACATAGCTGGGCTCCAAAGTGGGATATGCAAGGACTGTTCCACGATCACGAAGATGATGAAGTCGACGTCAAACTAGTGGTGGACATTTTGGACATGTGGAGTTTCTTGGAAGAGGGATTCACCAAGCTATCAAAGAAAGAGAAGGATCAGTTGGCAACGGACGTAGGCCCATGGGCAAAGGTTGTCGAATTCGCTGGATTCGATGGGAATAACGAGGCTGGACTCAGGAGTATTTCGAAATTTCTTGTGGATGACATGAAACGATTTTCGCGCTTCAAGGGGCGTGACTTGAACTCTCACTCGCCAAGCGTAGAGCGTTACCGAAGGATGCTAGTAGTCTTTGAACCAGTGCGAGCGACCTTGGTCGGCGTTGCCCTGTCACAGAGTCAGATTGCCAAGATTTTGAATGCGTAAACAGTGCGGAGATGACTTCAAGAATTGATTTGAAACCAAGCATTCGAACTGCTCGGCATGCAGCAAGGGCAAAGCGGATTTTTAGCCTGCCCCACCCCAGCGCCCCCGGCGCGCGACTGATGCGGCCTCGAAGCACGCAAAGGCTCTGGGTGTGGGTCTCGCGCAGCGAGACGACTCAGCCGCGCGTGTTTGAGCCGCAGGCGAGTTGGCGCGGCGGCCCAGAGACTGCGTACTGCAGATGGTTGCCCGAAGGGCCCGCAGCAATCGCGCGCCGGGGGCGCTGGGGTGGGGCAGGCGGCACCGACAGACGCAGCTGATTCGGGCTTTAACGCCGTGCTGAATCGCCCCGGGTTTAGTGGAGGCCAGTTGGTTAAAGTGAAACCGGGGTTTCGGTGTTCTCGGCGAGTTGCCGATAGTAGTTTGCCTCAGCCTCGGCCGGTGGAATATACCCAATCGGCTCCAGCAGTCGGTGGTGGT
>JANOAP010000093.1:0-2781 GCA_031411175.1 Rhodoferax sp.
GATTTGCTGGAAGGTGAGCATGGTATTTTTGGGCAACAGGCGGGTACCCGGCAAACCTCTGGCTCGAGGTCAGACAACTAGCCTTGTGGCAGGCACCGCAGTAAACCCCAGATTCTACGTGCGCCGGGTGTGGCGCCAGGCCGCCAGCAGCACAATGCCGGTCATCAGCAGCCACAGGGGCCACAGGCCAAATCGTGACACCCACCAGGCAAAAGGCGTGATGCCCCCCCCGTTTTCTGGCGTGCCAGTACGCCCCTGCACCTGACCGCGCAAGACGCCGCGCGTATGCCGGGGTAAAGACTGGGTCACGTGGCCGGTGTGGTCGATGATGACGGTGGCCCCGGTGTTGGTGGCGCGGATGAAGGGGCGCTCGAACTCCAGGGCGCGCATGCGCGATATGTTCAGGTGCTGGTCAATGGCGACGGTGTTGCCAAACCAGCCAATATTGCTGATGTTGACAAAAATGGTGGGGGTAGTGGCCGGATCGATGAAACGCGCACCGAGTTCCTCGCCAAACATGTCTTCATAGCAAATGTTGACAGCCAGGCGCTGCCCCTGCCATTCAAACGATGGTTGCCCCACGGCCCCGCGGTTGAAGTCGCCCAGCGGGATATTCATCATCTGCGTGAACCACTTGAACAGCGGCGGGATGAATTCACCAAAAGGCACAAGGTGGTGCTTGTCGTAGCGGTAGGACTGGCCCGGGTGGGTGGCTGTGGCGGGCTCGGCACCGGGCTTGATGCCCACGACGGAATTGGTGTAGCCCTGTGAGTAGCTGCCCAGCGGAATGCCTATCATCAGCGCCTGCTTGCCATTGCCTGATGGCTGGGCAAACGGCTTCACCATCGCGTCCCAATAGCCGTCGGGCAGTTGCTGGGGCAGCAGGGGAATGGCGGTTTCGGGTGCCACGATGAGCGATGCTGAATTCTGCGTCAACTGCTGGCCATACCAGCGCAGTGAGTCAGCAATGCCGGTGCCAGGCTGGAATTTCTCATCCTGGGCAATATTGCCTTGCAGCAGCGCCACATCCAGCGTGCCAGCCGGTGAACTGAATGTGGGGCCTGCAAAGCCGACGGGTCGCTCGACGGCTAGGGTCATGGCTGTGGCCACTGCCACAGCAGCCAGGGGGCGCAAGACGAAGGGCCGGCGCACCAGGCCCGCAATGAGGCACGCCAGAAAAGCGGCCACTGTGCAGATGCCATAAGCACCCACATAAGGCGCAACAAGGGCCAGCCCGTCAATGTGGGCGTAGGCCGCAGCGCCCCAGCCAAAGCCGGTGAACCAGACGCCGCGCGCCATCTCCGCCAGCGTCCACAGTGCTGCAAAAACAATAGCTGCCCAAGCTTTATTGGCGGGGGCTAGAGCCACAAACAAGGCACAAGCAACGCTGTAATACAGGGCCAGCACCGCCGCCAACCCCAGCGTGGCCAGCACGGCCAATGGCGCGGGCAGCCCGCCATAGGTGTGCATAGACACATAAAGCCACCAGAACGTGCCACACAACCAGGCTGTGGTGAACAGCCAGCCCAGCCAGGCCGCCTGCTTGGGCCCAATGCAGCGCTGAAGCTGCCAGGCCAGGGTGCCTAGCGCGATGAGCTGGAGCCAGGGCAGGGTTTGCCCGTCCCATGGGGAGCCCATGGAAGCCGCATGCGCGAGACCGGCAAGGACGGCTGTGACGGCCATCGCCGCACTAGGCAACACGGCCGCTGCGCTTCAGGTGTTTTGCGGGGAAACCTTGAACCATTTGACGGCTCCCCCCTTGGTGTGGAGCACCACGAAGTCCAGGCCCGACAGCGAATGCTGTTCGCCGCGTTTGGGCACGTGGCCCATCTCGTGGGCGATCAAGCCGCCAATGGTGTTGAATTCATCCGTTGGGTCGGTGCCCACCAGCTTGACGCCAAACGCTTCGTCCACGCGCTCGATGGGCGTGTCGCCACTGACACGGTAGGTGCGGTCGGCCAGCGCGAAGATGTCGCCCTCGTCTTCAGGAATGTCGAACTCGTCTTCAATCTCGCCGACGATCTGTTCCAGCACGTCTTCAATGGTGATGAGACCGGCCACACGCCCAAACTCGTCAATCACCACGGCCAAGTGGTTGCGGTTGCCCCGAAAATCACGCAGCAGGTCGTTCAGACCCTTGCTCTCGGGCACAAACACGGCAGGACGCAGCAGCGCGCGGATGTTGAGCTCGGGCGCGCGTTGCAGCTTGAGCAGGTCTTTGGCCAGCAGGATGCCGATGATGTTTTCACGCTCGCCGTCATAGACGGGAAAGCGCGAGTGCGCGGTGTCAATCACCACATGCAGCAGCTCATCAAAAGGCGCGTTGATGTTGATCAGGTCCATGCGCGTGGCGGGCACCATCACATCGCCCGCGCTCATGTCGGCCATGCGGATCACGCCTTCAAGCATGGCTCGGGACTCGGCCCCGATGAGGTTGTTGTCTTCCGCCTCGGCCAGGGTTTCGATCAGCTCGGCGGTTGAATCCGGCCCGGGGTGAATGAACTCGGCCAGTTTTTGCAGAAAACTGCGCTTGTCTTCCCTGTCCGGCGTGGAGCCGGTCAGTCGCGCGGGTTGGGTGTCTGACACAGACGAAGGCGCACAAGCGCTGTTGTTAAGGAACCGTAAGGATAGCGGATTGCGAAGTAGCGTCTTTGCGCAGCCGCAAGGTGGGCTCTCAGGCGTTGGTCTTGCCGCGGGCGTCCCTAACGCCGCGCCGTACTTCCTGCATCGCACCCAGGAAGTCCCAAAACTGCTTGGCCTGCACTTTGATGCGGTAGTCTG
>JANOAP010000094.1:0-4249 GCA_031411175.1 Rhodoferax sp.
ACCACCACCGACTGCTGGAGCCGATTGGGTATATTCCACCGGCCGAGGCTGAGGCAAACTACTATCGGCAACTCGCCGAGAACACCGAAACCCCGGTTTCACTTTAACCAACTGGCCTCCACTAAACCCGGGGCGATTCAATCAATCCCGTGAGTGGGAACAAACTTAGCCTGTCGACCGACACGAAATCGCTGCTATAGAAGACGGACTGGCCGCAAAGGTTGCGATCTGATTGCCTCCGACGTTTGCGTAGTCCATAAGGCAGTGAGTACTATGGATCGACTGTCTTACTCGGCTTAAATACGACCACCGCAGCAGCACCTGGCCCTGCCGCCGCGACCGGGCATCTGGACACAATCTGCGCAGACACGGGCAACCCCCAAAAATACAAAAGGCTCCCGAAGGAGCCTTTTCCAGTTTTGCCAGTCAAAGCCGAAGGCCAAGCCCAAGGCGAGAAGCAAAAGCGAGTTCAGACGCGTTTGCGGTATTCACCCGTGCGCGTGTCAATTTCAACCTTGTCACCCTGCGCCACAAAAATCGGCACGCCGATTTCAAACCCGGTAGCGATCTTGGCGGGCTTGAGCACCTTGCCGGACGTGTCGCCCTTGACGGCGGGCTCGGTCCAGGTGATTTCGCGCTCCACGCTGGTGGGCAACTCGACCGAGATGGCCTTGCCGTCGTAGAACACCACTTCAACGGCCATGCCGTCTTCAAGGTAGTTCAGTGAGTCGCCCATGTTTTCGGCTTCCACTTCGTACTGGTTGAACTCTTCGTCCATGCAGACGTACATGGGGTCGGCAAAGTAAGAGTAGGTGCAGTCTTTCTTGTCGAGGATGACCTGGTCCATCTTGTCGTCGGCCTTGAAGACCACTTCGGTGCCGAAGTTGGCGATCAGGCTTTTGAGCTTCATGCGCACGGTGGCGGAGTTGCGGCCACCGCGGCTGTATTCGGTCTTGAGGACGACCATGGGGTCTTTGCCGTGCATGATGACGTTGCCAGCGCGGATTTCTTGAGCAATTTTCATAATGGTTCCAGATTAGGGAGGATTTTTAACAAAATCTCGCCGAAGGCGTTTCGTGCATGCAGGCGTTTCCTGCAAAGCCTTAGATTTTAGCGGCTTTTCGGCAGGGCCAAAGAAGCGGCACCCGTGCGGCATCAGTGCATTAGGGCCTCGGCCGAAACGCCAGCAACTGGCTGGTCAGGTCGGTTTGCTGCATCAGCAGGGCGCGGCTGGCCAGTGCGGCGGCCTGCCATTCAGGGTGGGGCAGGTTCAGGTTGAAATCCACGTCGAGTGCGTCAACACCGCCCTCAGGTCCAACCCCGTTCCAGGCCCGGGTAAAGCGCTGCAATGAGGGCGGTGCCTGCGTGGCGGCCAAAAACGCATCCAGCTTGGTGTGGTGGGCGTCGTCATGCTGGGGGTAGATCTGCCACACCAGCGGTTTGCCCGCCCAGATGGCGCGAACCAGCGAGTCTTCGCCACGCACAAAATTCAGGTCGCAGGCCCACAGCAGTTCGTCAAACTGCACCTGGGTGAGTACGGGTAAGTATGAAATTGATAGCGCCCCAAGACCATTCCACGGGGTCTTAAGCCTGTTTTTACTCTCAATTGCGGCTGAAACAGCCATTTCCGCACGCCCCGAGGTGACCAGCAACCGGGTGGGCTTTGCGCCGCTGGCAAGCTGCGTCAGCAGGGCGTCCAGCGCGGGTGGCTCGTAACAAAACAGCGAGATCACCTGCTTGCCGTCTGCTGCAATACCCATCTGCCGCAACCAGGCATCGCGGTCGAACGCAGCCTGCCTGCGCAGCAGATCGGGCTCCCGCAGCAGCCCGCCGGTGCCGGGGGTGAAACCGGGGTAGAAGAAGTGCTTGGTCAGCCCCGCGCCGGGGCCGCTCATCACCGGTGATAGCAGGCCGTGGCTGCGCTGCACAAACGCCTCGGCTGACAGGTATTCCAGGTTAATCCACACGGGAATTTTGCCTGCAGCCCCCGTCGACAAAGCGTAGGCAGCTACTATTTCAGGAGCAACCTCACAGCCAAAAGCCTCGACCAACGCGTCACCAACGGTCCAGTTGGCAAGGTCAAGCGGCTCCGTCCAGGCGCGAACCTCCACCCCGGCACAGCCTTCAGGGGCCATCCAGCGCAGGGCGCTGGCGTCGTCAACCCACAGCCGCACCTGCTCGCCACGGCCCGCCAGGTCGGCGCTGAGCCGCCAGCACACGCCAATGTCGCCATAGTTGTCGATGACCTTGCAAAAAATATCCCAAAGCATGGGTGGGTTCCGGTGGTTGCGGTGCGGTGAAGGTTTGAATTGTCCACAATACGGGCCTATGTCCGACTCACCTGCTCCCGCTGCTGCCCACCCCGAGCCCCACCCGGAGCAATTGCTCTCCGATGTGGCGGGCCTGCCGCCGCTGCCCGGTGTGTACCGTTACTTTGATGCGGACGGCATGGTGCTTTATGTGGGCAAGGCCATCAATCTTAAAAAGCGGGTGTCGAGCTATTTTCAGAAGAACCATGGCGGCACGCGCATCGGCCACATGGTCAGCAAAATTGTGCGCATGGAGACGACGGTGGTGCGCTCCGAGGCCGAGGCGTTGCTGCTGGAAAACAACCTCATCAAGACGCTCAACCCCAAGTACAACATTCTGTTTCGGGACGACAAGAGCTACCCGTACCTGAAGATGACGGGCATGCCCACAGGCAGGGGCGACAAGGGCAGCGCGGGGGATCCGAAGGCTGTGGCCAACTTCCCGCGCGTGTCTTACTACCGGGGCGCGGTTGAGAAAAAGCACAACTACTTTGGCCCCTACCCAAGCGCCTGGGCCGTGAAGGAGGCCATTTTGCTGATGCAAAAAGTGTTTCGCCTGCGCACCTGCGAAGACCCGGTGTTCAGCAACCGCACACGGCCTTGCTTGCTGTACCAGATCAAGCGCTGCTCCGGCCCGTGCGTGGGGCACATCTCGGCTGAAGACTACGCCCATGACCTTGCCAATGCAGAAAAATTTCTGAAAGGCGATTCGCGCGAGGTGATGACGGCGCTGGAAGCCCGCATGATGGCGCATGCTGACAAGCTGGAGTTTGAACAGGCGGCCGAGCTGCGCAACCAGGTGGCGGCGCTGTCCAATGTGCTGCACCAGCAGTCGGTCGACAACGTGGCCGACCGCGACGTGGACATTCTGGCGGTGAGGGTGCAGGGCGGGCGGGCCTGCGTCAACCTGGCCATGGTGCGGGGAGGGCGGCACCTGGGCGACCGGCCTTACTTCCCCGTGCATGTGGAAGACGCCTCCAGCATGTACAGCGAAATGGCGGGTGACAGCGATGATGCCGTGCCAGCCGCCAAGCCAGTGGAGGTACTGGTGCTGGAGGCCTTTGTGGCGCAGCACTACATCAACGTGGCAGTGCCGCCTTCGCTGGTCACCAGCGAGCCCATCAGCAAGTCGCTGATTTCCGCTTTGTGGCTTCAAACCGGCGTCAAGGTGAGTGCCGTGCACCAGCCCCGTGAGCAGCGCCGTATCTGGCTGGAGATGGCGCAGACCAATGCCAACCTGCAACTGGCCCGGCTGCTGTCGGAAGAGGGCTCGCAACAGGCACGCACCCGGGCGCTGGCTGATGCGCTGGACATGGCCCCCGACGCGCTGGACGAGCTGCGCGTGGAGTGCTTTGACATCTCTCACACGGCGGGTGAATCCACGCAGGGCTCGTGCGTGGTGTTTCACCATCACAAGATGCAAAACGCCGAGTACCGCCGCTACAACATCGCCGACATCACACCGGGGGATGACTACGCTGCTATGCGCCAGGTGCTGATGCGCCGCTACGGCAAATTGTCCGAAGCGCTCAAAGAAGCCAAGAGCACCGGGCAAGTGTCAGCCGGCACCGGCAGGCTGCCCGACCTGGTGCTGGTGGACGGCGGCAAGGGCCAGGTCTCGCAGGCGCGTGAGGTGTTTGAATTGCTGGGGCTGGATTTGTCGCTGATCGTGGGTGTAGAAAAAGGCGAGGGGCGCAAGGTGGGCCTGGAAGAGCTGGTGTTTGCCGATGGCCGTGAGAAGGTCTATCTGGGCAAAGACTCCGCCGCCTTGATGCTGGTTGCGCAGATTCGTGATGAAGCGCACCGCTTTGCCATCACTGGTATGCGCGCGGCGCGTGCCAAGGTGCGTGTGGGTGGTGGCAAGCTGGAAGAAATCCCCGGCATTGGCCCCAAGCGCCGCGCCAAGCTGCTGCAGCGCTTTGGTGGCGTGCGCGGTGTGG
>JANOAP010000095.1:0-1906 GCA_031411175.1 Rhodoferax sp.
AGGTCGCCGGCGCGCACGTACACCTGCAGCAAGTGCTGCCTGCCGGCGCGGCTGGTGATGCGCTGCTCGCGCGCCACCAACTGGCCAGCCACCAGGGCAAACAGGTAAGACGGCTTCTTGTGCGGGTCCACCCATTTGGCAAAATGGCGACCATCTTCCAGAGCACCTTGTTCCACCAGGTTGCCGTTGCTCAGTAGCACCGGGTATTTGGCCTCGTCGGCGCGCAGGGTCACCGTGTACATGGCCATCACATCCGGGCGATCCAGGAAGTAGGTGATGCGGCGAAAGCCCTCGGCCTCACACTGCGTGAAGAACGAGTCATTGCTGACGTACAGGCCCATCAGCTTGGTGTTTTTAACCGGCGCGCAGGTCGTGAAGATTTCCAGATCAAACGGCGCTTCGCCTTCGGGCAGGTTCTCCAGCACAAGGCGGGTGCCTTCCATCTTGAACGAAGTGCCCTGGCCGTTGACCAGCACGCGGGCCAGGTTGAGGTCTTCACCGTCCAGCTTCAAGGCTTGTGCCGACACCACGGGGTTGCGGCGCAGGCGCATCTTGTTGAGCACGCGGGTCTTGGCCGGGTCCAGGTCAAAGGTCAGGTCAACCGTGTCAATCAGGTAGGCGGTGGGTGCGTAGTCTTCGCGACGGATCACCGTGGTGCCCGGACCTTCGTCATTCGATTGCAACATGCAGGTTCTCCAGAAATTTCGAGTTCATCAGTTCGTTGTAATCCCGTACGCAGGCCAATACGTGAGGGCCAGCGAGTTCAGCAGCGCTGTGGCTGGAGCATACCGCCACGGCCCGCATGCCCGCCCGGCGGGCCGCCTCAATGCCAAACGGCGCATCTTCAAAGACAATACAGCCACTAGCCCTTATATCCATTCGCTTTGCTGCTTCCAGAAATATAGCGGGCTCAGGCTTTCCCGGCAAACCTTCGTCGCCACCCACCACGGCATGGGGCGTGACGCGCATCTTCAGGTGGGAGAAGGCAAAGGCGATATTGTGTTTATCGCCCGCGGTGCCCACGCCCATTTTCAGACCCTTGGCCACAGCCTGTTCTGAAAACGCCTTGAAGCCAGCCACCTCGGCAAACAGCGGCGAGAACAGCTCGCGGTAGATGGCTTCTTTCTCGTGAATCAGCGCCCAGGCTTCCGTCTCGGGCACCTCACGCTGAAAGAGCTCGCGCATGCATTCGGCACCCGTGCGGCCTGTGGTGCGACGCATGAGGTCGGGCAGGTCAATCTGGATGCCGTGGCGGCGGCAGAATTTGACCCAGCTTTGCGCGTGGTATGGCATGGAGTCGATCATGGTGCCGTCCATGTCGAAGATGAAGGCCCCCACGCTTGCCACTGCGTGTACTGCGCTGCCCCCCGAGGGGGTTAATTCCCCTTGGGGCGGTCCGGCGGGGAATTGGGCCTCCACGCTTCCCGCTTTGTCTTGTCGCATCAGATGCCCTGCTTCAACGAGGCCTGGATGAACACATCCAGATCGCCGTCCAGCACTTTCTGCGTGGCCGAGACTTCGACATTGGTGCGCAGGTCCTTGATGCGGCTGTTGTCCAGCACGTAGCTGCGGATTTGGTGGCCCCAGCCCACATCGGTCTTGGTGTCTTCCAGCTTTTGCTGGGCTTCCTGCTGCTTGCGCAACTCGAAGTCATACAGGCGGCTGCGCAGGCGCTTCCAGGCGACGTCACGGTTGCTGTGCTGGCTGCGGCCGTCCTGACACTGCACCACGATGCCAGTGGGGATGTGCGTCAGGCGCACGGCCGAGTCGGTCTTGTTGATGTGCTGGCCGCCGGCGCCGGATGCGCGGAAGGTGTCGGTGCGCACGTCGCTGGGGTTGATCTCGATCTCGATGGAGTCATCAATCTCGGGGTACACAAAGACGGACGCGAACGAGGTGTGGCGGC
>JANOAP010000096.1:0-5221 GCA_031411175.1 Rhodoferax sp.
GGCGAAGAAAAGAAAGACGAAGTCCGTGAAGCTGCGCGCGAAGAAGCCCGCAAGAAACTGGAAGAGGAGTTGAAGAAGCCATTGGCTGATCGCAAAATTCCCGAGTACGGCTCGGACAAGGACTTCCAGCTGATCCAGGCCATCAACAAGCTCAAAGGTCGCGCCGTGCTGGTGAGCAAAACCATGACAGAGCGCAAGGAAGAAGCTAAGGAAAATTGAACACCCCCCGGCTTCGCGCACTGCGTGTCGCTACGCTTTCCCCCTTGCAGGGGGCAACACCTGTGGCCCGGCAAAGCCGGTTCCACGGTGTTTCTGGAACAGGCAGGGGCGCTAGTTGGAACACCTCCCCGATCGCGCGCTGATGGACGATTCGCAACTGCTGCGCTATTCGCGCCACATCCTGCTCAACGAAATCGGCATAGAGGGCCAGCAGCGCATTCTGCAAGGGCACGCGCTGGTGATTGGCGCAGGCGGACTGGGTTCGCCGGTTGCGTTGTACCTTGGGTCAGCCGGTGTGGGCCACATCACGCTGGTGGACGACGATGTGGTCGATCTGACCAACCTGCAGCGCCAGATTGCCCACACCGTGGCGCGTGTGGGCCAGCCCAAGACCGAATCCGCCGCCCAAGCCATCGCGGCCATCAACCCCGCCGTCAAGGTCACGTCCATCAACGGTCGAGCCGATGCAGCCCTGCTTGACTCACTGATCGCCCAAGCCGATGTGGTGCTGGACTGCTGCGACAACTTTGCCACCCGCCAGGCCATTAATGCCGCCTGCGTCAAACACTGCACACCGCTGGTCTCGGGTGCTGCCATCCGTTTTGACGGCCAGATCAGCGTGTATGACCTGCGCGACAGCCAGTCACCCTGCTACGCCTGCGTGTTCCCGCCCGACACCGATTTTGAGGAAACCCGGTGTGCCACGATGGGCGTGTTTGCGCCGCTGGTGGGCATTGTGGGATCCATGCAGGCCGCCGAAGCCCTCAAGCTGCTCAGCGGCGCGGGGCGCCCGCTCACGGGGCGGCTGCTGATGCTCGATGGCCTGTCGATGGCGTGGAATGAGGTGCGGCTGCCGCGCAACGCCAGTTGCCCGGTGTGCGCTGCCGCGGGGCAATCCCCCTGAATTTTCAATGGCAGGAGCCGTGGCGTTTGCGGAAGTCGCGGGGCTGGGCCGCACCCGGCTGCGCAAACAGGCCGCGGCGCGCCGCTCTGGCATGGGTTTCCTGCGCGGCATAAGGTCCCTGACCCTTACGGTAGTGGTATGACCAGGCGTGGCCCTGCGCCACAAGCAGGCTGCCCACGTCGTCGCCATGAACACTGAGCCGCGCGACGAGGCGCCCAAAGCTGTCGCGCCGTCTGCCTTGCACCACCACAACTTCGTTGAGCACCAAGTCGGCCAGCGCTTGCCGCGATGCCTGACCATGGGCCTGGCAGATCTCGGGGGCATCCACGCCCTCCAGGCGCAGCTTGACGGGTTCGGGCACACCGGCTTTTCGAACCCACAAGGTGTCACCGTCGGTCACATGGGTGACCTTACCCACCCATCGGGTCGAGCTGCCTTTTGTGCCCGCAGCCCACGTAGAATGGGCTAAGCCAGCTACTATAAATATAGCAATCAGAATTTTTCGCATGAAACCAGTCAGAAGGTACATTCAGGGATCATCTCAATGGTACCCATCTCAATCGTACTTTGGCCGCCGTCCGAATGACAACTGACACCCTGCATCGCTGGTTTCCATTTCTGGCTTGGCCGCGGCCGGCGTTTGCCACCCTGAAAGGCGAACTGGTGGCCGGCCTGACAGTGGGCCTGATGGTGATTCCGCAGGGCGTGGCGTATGCGGCCCTGGCAGGCATGCCGTTGGTCACCGGCATCTACGCATCGCTGCTGCCGGCACTGGTGGCCGTGATGTGGAGCGCGTCATCACGCCTGTCCGTCGGCCCTACGGCGCTGACGTGCCTGCTGGTGAGCTCGTCGCTGGCGGGCCTGGCCACGCCGGGCAGCGCGCAGTGGATTGCGCTGGCCGTCTGGCTTGCGATCCTGTCGGGCGGCTTGCAGTTGATTCTGGGCCTGGGCGGCTTTGGCTGGCTGCTGAATCTGGTGACGTCCCCGGTTTTGACCGGCTTCACACAGGCGGCCGCCATCCTGATTCTGCTGTCGCAGGCACCTTTGCTGATAGGCCTGAGTGGCTCGCTGAAGGATTTGCTGGGCGCGCCTCATGTCGACTTCACGTCAGCGGCGTTCGGTCTGCTGAGTCTGGCCACGCTGGTTCTGGGGAAACGCTGGTTGCCCAAATTTCCGGTTGTGATGGTGGTGGTGGTGGTCAGCGCGGCCCTGAGCGTCTGGATCGGCTTTGCCCAGGGCGGCGGCGCCGTGGTGGGCACCCTGCCCGCCGGTTTGCCTTCGTTCTACTGGCCGGAGCTGCTGCCGTGGCCCAGCTTCAACGCGCTGTTTCTGCCGGCCATGGTCATCACCCTGGTCAGCTTTCTGGAGACCGCCTCCAGTGCCAAAGTGGAAAGCCAGCGCGGCGGCACGCGCTGGAACGAAAACCAGGACCTGATTGGCCAGGGGCTCGCCAAAGTGACTTCGGGGCTGTGTGGCGCGTTCCCCACCAGCTCGTCGTTTTCCCGTTCAGCGATCAATCTGTACGCCGGCGCAAAAACGGGCTGGGCCACGGTTTTTTCGGTGGTGGTGGTACTGGTGGCCCTGCTGTGGCTGACGCCTGCGCTCTACCACGTGCCCCAATCGGTGCTGGCTGCGGTGGTGGTGGCAGCGGTGGCAAGCCTCGTCAAACCTTCTGCTTTCGTGCAGTTGTGGCGGGTTTCCCGCGCCGAGGCGATCACGGCCGGCACCACCTTTGTGCTGACGTTGGTGACCGCGCCACGCCTGTATTGGGGTGTGCTGGCCGGGCTGCTCATGAGCCTGAGCCATTTCATGTATCACCGCCTGCATCCCCGCATCATTGAGGTCGGCCTGCATCCCGACGGCAGCCTGCGCGACCGCCACTTGTGGCAGCTTGCACCACTGGCACCCCATCTGTATGCGTTCAGGATGGACGCCGAACTGGACTTTGCGTCAAGCAGCGGCTTCTCGCTGGCCGTCGACCTGCACCTGAATTCGCATCCGGACGTGCGCCACGTCTGCCTGTTCGCCCAGCCTATCAACCGCATTGACGTGACCGGGGTTGAGGCCTTCGTGCGCCTGCGCGAGAACCTGACCACACGCGGCATCACACTGCACATCAGCGGCATCAAGCTGCCGGTGGAAACCACGCTGAAACGCACTGGTGCATTGGCCGACGGCCCGCTGCTTCGCATGTACCGCACCGACTCGGAAACGCTGACGGCCCTGGGGCATCTCGCGCACCCCGTCTGACAACGCGATGACAGCGCGATTGAAGCGGCCAGAAGGGCTGGATTCGGCCACGAAATGGCGGCATCAAGCGGGGACGATCCTGTTAGACTTTCTGTGTAAAACCTGATTGTGCAAGTGCCAACCTCCGAAGCCAAGCCCTCCTCCCTGATTGACGTGACTCAATTGCGTCTGCGGGATGCGTGTGCGCTGCTGGAGCACGGCTGCATGGCCAACCTGCCCGAAATTGACATCGCACCACGGGCCTATGTTCAGGGCTTGATTGACGGCTTGTGCGAGCTGTCCCTGAAAGACCCGCTGACCGGGCTTGCGAACCGGCGGCACTTCCGCACCGTGCTGGAGCGTGAAATCGATGTAGTGGCTCGGTCCGGCGAATCCGCGTTGCTGCTGATGCTGGACATAGACCATTTCAAGAAAATCAATGACACGCACGGCCACATGGTCGGCGATATGGTGTTGCAGTCCGTGGCGAAATGCCTGAATTCGTGCGTCAGACCTAAAGATACTGTGGCGCGCTACGGCGGCGAAGAGTTCGCCGTGGTTTTGCCCAATTGCCAGCAGGCTGTGGGCCGTGTGGTGGCAGAGCGGATTCGGGAGACGATTGAGTCTCTGTCAATTGCAGTAGCGCCGCAGGTCCATATTCACATCACCATCAGCATTGGCGGGGCTTACGCGCCCGTGTGGGTGCGCTCGACGGCATAATTATGGACCGACCGGGCCGACACCGAACTCTACCGTGCCAAGGCCGAAGGCCGCAACCGCGTCTGCATAGACCACCAGCCTGCGCTGGCTGTCAGTGCAGAAGAAAAAAACCTTTTGTTTGGTCACCTGTCATTGGGCGAGCCAGCGTGGATCGAGAACGGTCCGGGCGAGCTTTCCAGCGGTGTTTCCGGCAATGCTGCCCATAGCGTGAATTGATGGGTGATTTGATGAGCGACGTTTTGACCCCTTCTGACAACAAGCCGACAGACATGGCTATGGCCGCACCACTGCCTTTGAAACCTCTGGGCAAGGTGCTGGCCGTGACCAGCGGCAAAGGTGGCGTAGGAAAGACATTTGTTTCGGCCAACTTGGCATGCGCCCTGGCCAAGCGGGGGCACCGTGTGCTGGTGCTGGATGCAGATCTGGGCCTGGCCAACCTTGACGTGGTGCTCAACCTGTACCCGAAAATCACCTTGCATGATGTGTTCACGGGCAAGGCCAAGCTTGAAGACGCCATCATCCGCGCACCAGGTGGCTTCTCGGTGCTGCTGGCGGGCTCAGGCATGGTCGAGTATTCGCGCTTGACACCCGAAGTGCGCGATGACTTCCTGCGCATCATGGCCGGGCTGGTGCCGCATTACGACGTGGTCATCCTGGACACCGGTGCCGGTATCTCCGACGTGGTGCTGTTCGCCGTTTCGCTCGCCTCTGAAGTTCTTGTGGTGGCCACGCCGGAACCCACGTCTTTGACCGATGCCTATGCCACCATCAAGGTGCTGGTGGGCCAGCAAAAGCGCCAGACCATCCGCATGGTGGTCAACCAGACGGCGCGCCTGGGTGATGGCCGCGCCATCACCACACAGCTGCAGCAGGTACTGGACCGCTTCGTGGTCACCGAACCGGGGCAGACCATGCGCCTGGCCCATCTGGGTGACATTCCGGCCGACCCCTCCGTGCGCCAGGCCATCATGCGCCGCCAGTTGCTGATGCAGACCACCCCCGGTTGCCCCGCAAGCCTGGCCATCACGCAGTTGGCCATCAAGCTCGAAGACACGGTCATACCCCGGCCCTTCTAGGCCGCAATAATCCAGCCTTCAAGCGGGTCCATGGTGGGCGGCAGGCCGTAATGTTCTGCGCCCTTTAAGTGCT
>JANOAP010000097.1:0-1621 GCA_031411175.1 Rhodoferax sp.
TCACGCACACTGAACAAGGGCTAGAGCTTGAAAAGGCTTTAGCCCTTTGTTTTTGTCCCGAACTTTGATGTTTTCTGTTTTCCGCCATTGACGAGCCCTACCTATGAACGAGCTGGATGCCATTATTGATGCCGCGACATCAGCGTTTGCAAGCGCTGCAACGCCCGCAGACCTTGAAAATGCCAAGGCGCTTTTTCTGGGCAAGGCGGGCCGCATCACCGAGTTGATGAAGGGCATGGCCGCCTTGACCGTGGACGAGAAAAAGTCTCGCGGTGCGGCCATCAACCTGGCCAAGCAGGCGATTGAAGCGGCCCTCACGGCACGCCGCCAGGCTCTGGCCGATGCCGAATTGCAGGCGCAGCTTCAGGCCGAGGCGCTGGATGTGTCATTGCCGGGCCGGCAGCGCGGGCAGGGTGGTTTGCATCCCGTGTCGCTGACGCTGGAGCGTATTGAGGCGATTTTTGGCTCCATGGGTTTTGAGGTGGCACAGGGCCCCGAGATTGAGTCCGACTGGTTCAACTTCACTGCGCTCAACACGCCTGAAGACCACCCCGCACGCTCCATGCACGACACGTTTTACGTGGAAGGCGGCACAGCCACCGCGCCCAACCTGCTGCGCACCCACACCAGCCCCATGCAGATCCGTTACGCGGTGCAGCACGTTAAAAAACACCGTGTGGCTGCCGGTGCTGCAACGGAAGGGTTATTTTCTGGCGATATGCCCGAGATCCGCGTGATTGCTCCGGGGCGCACCTACCGTGTGGACAGCGATGCGACCCATTCGCCCATGTTCCACCAGTGCGAAGGCCTGTGGGTTGGTGAGAACGTGAGTTTCAAAGACCTGAAGTTTGTCTTCACTGATTTCTGCCGTGCTTTTTTTGAATCTGACGACTTGGTACTGCGTTTCAGACCCAGCTTTTTCCCGTTCACCGAGCCCAGTGCCGAGATCGACATCCAGTTTCAGAGTGGCCCGCTGGCAGGCCGCTGGCTTGAAGTGGCGGGCTCGGGTCAGGTGCATCCCAACGTGGTTCGCAACATGGGCCTGGACCCCGAGAAATACATCGGTTTCGCGTTTGGCATGGGCCCGGATCGTCTGACCATGCTGCGTTACGGCGTGAATGACCTGCGTCTGTTTTTTGATGGCGACGTGCGCTTTTTGTCCCAATTTCAGTAAGTCAAAGAACATAACGAACACGGCTCAAAATGCAATTCCCTGAATCCTGGTTGCGCGAATTCTGCAACCCACCGCTTACCACCGCCCAACTGGCCGAAACACTCACCATGGCCGGGCTGGAGGTTGAAGAACTCAAGCCCGTCGCACCGCCATTCACCCACATTGTGGTAGGCGAAATCAAGGAGGCTGTGCAGCATCCCAATGCAGACCGCCTGCGTGTGTGCAAGGTGGACGTGGGGCAAGGCGCTTTGCTGGACATCGTCTGTGGCGCGCCCAACGCCCGTGTCGGCATCAAGGTTCCCTGTGCTCTGGTGGGTGCAGAGCTGCCGCCTGGTGAAGATGGCAAGCCCTTTCTGATCAAGGTTGGGAAGCTGCGCGGCGTAGAGAGCCAGGGCATGTTGTGTAGCGCCCGCGAGTTGAAGCTCTCTGACGACCATGGTGGCCTGC
>JANOAP010000098.1:0-33639 GCA_031411175.1 Rhodoferax sp.
TAGCCGCCGTCCAGCATGCTCTGACGGTCTGCGTCCGAGATGCCATGGGCCAATGCCACGAAAGGTGTTACCACTAACAAGACGGCCATAAGCCGGACCGACAGACGGACTGACAGGAATTTATCCATTGATCAACTTTCAGAATCTGGACGACGGATACGCACTCAACCCGTTCAGCAGCTTGTGCTGACCAAGTTCTACGTGAGGGGGTGGGCAGACTACGCCCAGTGCACCTGCCGAAATGCAGGATGCCGTATCAGACCGCTGGCCGAGGAGGTCGAAGCAACCGGTCAAGGTGCGGAGCCGGCGCCAGCGAAAGGTCAACTTCAACGGGAGAGTGCGGCTTTACTGAAACCACATCACGCCAACCCGTTGTCAACAAGCCCAGCGTATTTGGCCCTGCATCGGCATGCTGGTGCTGGGAGGTGCCACCGTCGTCTTCCACGTGGACTGAATGACCCACATGGTGATGGTGGTCCGTGCTGAGCGCATGCAGCGTCAGGTGCTCGAACTCTTCCACCCTCTCAGTGGCTGACAAAGGGCTCACTGCAATGACTGATTGCCACATGATGACCATTAACAACAAGATTGCACGGATACGGCAGCACATGTCCCGAATTCTATCGGTTTAACTCCGCAGACTGATAGGCTGTGCCGCAGCAGGAACCCCAACATCAACAGCAGATAATCCCCACACCCGCTAGCATTGCGGCTCTCACCATTTTTCAACCGGTTCTACAGAACCCACTGACCAGGATGACAACATGAAACTTTACTACTCCCCCGGTGCCTGCTCGCTTTCTGCCCATATTGCGCTGGAAGAAGCCGGCCTGGCCTATGAAGCCATTGCCGCACCCACCAAGACCCATAAACTGGCCGATGGCACTGATTACTACACCATCAACCCGCTGGGCTATGTGCCACTGCTGGTGTTCAACGATGGCAGCAAACTGCGCGAAGGCCCGGCCATCGTGCAATACATTGCCGACCAGGCTCCCGCCAAAAATCTCGCCCCCGCCAACGGCACCATGGCACGCTACAAGTTGCAGGAGTGGCTCACCTTCATTGGCACCGAGTTGCACAAGGGCTTTAGCCCGCTGTTCAACCCCGCCACGCCGGATGACGTAAAGACTGCCGCCAAAGACAAGCTGGCGGGCCGCCTCACATGGGTTGACGGCGAACTCGCGGGCAAGCAGTACCTGATGGGCGACACCTACAGCGTGGCAGACGGCTATCTGTTCACGGTCACCAACTGGGCCGCGCACGTCGGCGTGGACCTCTCGCCCTACACCAACCTGGCAGCCTACCGCGCCCGCGTGGGTGCCCGCCCTGCCGTCGTGGCCGCCATGAAGGCTGAAGGTTTGATCAAGTAGCAATCACCCTGAGGGTCGCTATCGCGCCAGGGCCCCTTGCCGCCACGCCAGTGCGGCACCGGCCCACAGCGCGATGGCCGAAAAAATCAACCCGCGTGACAGGCCACCCGACCCGTCAGCAATCCAGCCCACCATGATGGGGCCCACAATTTGGCCTGCTGCAAAAACCACGGTGAAGGCACTGATGCCCTCAACCCAGGCACTTTGCGGCAGGTTGTGCCGCACCAGCGCCGTGGTGGACGCCACCACCGACAAAAACACGCCCCCAAACAGCAGGCCCGAGGCCAGCACCACAGGCCACACCGCAGTGATGGCGGGCAGCAGCGTTGCCAGCCCCAGCAAGGCATTCAAAATGGCCAGCGCCTGCCCGCCTTTGTACCGGTCCAGCAAGCTTGCCCACAGGCGGGAAGACAGCACGACGGCCAGGCCCAACAGGCTGTAGAACAGCGTGATCGACGCCCCGCCCACGCCCTGCTCGCGCAGCAGCGCAATCACAAACGTCATGTAGCCGATGTAGCCCACGCCAAACAGGCCGTAGCCCACCAACGCAAACGAAAAGTCGCGCCACACAAACCGCAGACCGGAATCCATTGGCAATGCATGGGCAGAAGGCCCCGGCAAACTCTGCTGCTGCAACACCCGTGCGGGCCAGACAAGGACCAGCGTGCCCAAACAGCAAGCCAGCGCCAGCGCCCACCATGCCCAGGCCCAGCCATGCAGTTGCGCATGGGCCGCTTGCAGCACGGCTGGAACCAGCCCCGCCGACAACACAATACCGAACCCGGTACCACCGTAGTACAGGCCCAGCAAGAACCCGCTGCGCTGTGGCTGCAACGCCGCCAGCCTGGCCGCCATCAACCCGCCCGCGATGAAGACAAACGCACTCGCCACACCGGCCAGCAGGCGCTGCGCAAGCAGCGGCGCGGCGTCTGTGAAAAAACCGCTCAAGCCCATGAACACACTGGCCAGCAAGGAGCCTCCCAGCAAAAGGCGGGCTGGCCCATAGCGATTCATCAAACTCGGTGTGACCAGGGCACCCAGCAAATACCCCAGCGCATTGGCGGTGTTCATGCCACCCGCCAGCGCGTAAGACCAGCCTAAATCGGCGCGCATGGGGGGCAACAGCAGCCCATAAGCAAAACGGGTGACGCCCAACGATACGGCCGCCCCTATGGAGAGCGCCAACGCCAACCAGATGATGCGCTGCCCGGGCAGGGGATCAGGGGCCGCTGCTGGGGTCATCCGCGTGAATACTCGCACCCTTGTCGGCCAGAAGCGCCCGCAGTATTGAACGGTGACAGTGCGATTCGTTCTCGCAATAACAACCTACCGAAAAATGGGTGGTGTGCGACAAAGCGGCCAGCAATTCCAGCGCATGGCTGCTGTCAGGTGTGGCCATCTCGGCACGGTACTTTTTGGTGAATGCGGCCCACTGCGCTGGGGTGGTAGCCTCCTGGCCCAGTTTCATGGTCTCCACGCCGGGTGCCAGATTCGGGAACCACACGTCATACCAGTTCTGCGATGCGAACGCCGCTTTGGGCACACCGCGCGGCGGGCGGCGCACCGTGCCAATGCGCAAGCCCTCTCCGTCGCTTCGCGCGCTGCCCAGTCTGACAATGCGAACCACCATAGCAACCTCCTGGCTTGGTAAGGATGTAAGGATGCATTGCGGACCACCCGCAGCGCATTGATGCCTGCCAGTATGGACCGAAACCGCCGACGACGGCGAGGCCAAGCGAAAGCAACAAAGTGCAGTCCCATAGCGTCTATCAATCAGATAACCAAAATCAATTGTTCAAAACAATAGTTTATATCTATCATAAACACCATGTTGATAGAAATATCACTACCAACAACACATTCAACCTTAAGGAGTTCACGATGACTGCCAACCAGCGCCCCGAGATCAAAACCCTGGCCAACCTTGAATCCGCCTTTGCCGGCGAGTCGATGGCGCACATCAAGTACCGCTACTTTGCCAAACTGGCGCGCGAGATGGGCGACGAAGACACTGCCCGCACGTTTGAAGAAACTGCGGACCAGGAAGTGATGCATGCCTTTGGCCACCTCGACCTGCTCTACCCCAAGGCCAGCATGACGCCTGCGAAGGCATTGCAGATTGCCATTGATGGCGAGACCTATGAGTACACCGAGATGTACCCCGGCTTTCGCAAGACAGCCGAGGCTGAAGGCAATGCCGCTGCCGCGGCTGAGATGAATGAACAGATTGAGGAAAGCAAAGTCCACGCGGCCCTGTTCAGGGCAACGCTTGAAAAAGCCCAGAAGCGGTTCGCTGCGCTCGCGAAGGTTGAAGAACGGCACGCCAACCACTACAAGGCCCAGCTAGCCAAGGTGAGCTTGCCAGCCTGACCGTATTCGCCTTGCGACAAATTGCTATATTATCAATAGCTACCCAAGCATGTCCTTCGGGGCCTGCTGCTCGTTTTACCTTTACCGTTTTGGAAACCCACATGAAAACCTATATTTGTATTGTTTGCGGCTTTGTTTATGACGAGGCCGCTGGTCGCCCGGAAGACGGCATTGCGCCAGGCACCCGTTGGGCAGACGTGCCCGATGCCTGGGCCTGCCCTGAATGCGGCGTGGCCAAGGCGGATTTTGAAGCCGTGGAAATTTGAAGATTGGGTGGGCGCAAGTTAAAACTCAAGCAACCGCAAAAGGCAAAAACACGGGCAGTCTCCAACGCGACTCCTCATGACGCGAGGCTTACAATCAAGTCCCCGAATAAAACGCTGAAAGTGCGGCATCCCGGTGCCCCCCGATCTCAGCAGGAGACAAACGATGCCCATTGACCAAGCCAATAACACCCCAGCCAAGCAGACAGAGTTGAGGCGCGCTGCACTCGAATACCACGAGTTCCCCACCCCCGGCAAGATTGCGATTGCGGCCACCAAGCAACTGATTAACCAGCACGACCTGGCACTGGCCTACACCCCCGGTGTGGCCGCACCGTGTGAAGAAATCGTCAAAGACCCCAACAACGCGTTCAAATACACCAGCCGGGGCAACCTGGTCGCCGTCATCACCAACGGCACGGCCGTGCTGGGCCTGGGTGACATCGGTCCACTCGCCGCCAAGCCGGTGATGGAAGGCAAAGCCGTGCTGTTCAAGAAGTTCGCCGGCATTGACGTGTTTGACATCGAGATCAACGAGAAGCACGACCTCGACAAACTGGTCGACATCATCGCGTCGCTGGAGCCCACGTTTGGCGGCATTAATCTGGAAGATATCAAAGCGCCCGACTGCTTTTATGTAGAGCGCAAATTGCGCGAGCGCATGAAAATCCCCGTCTTCCACGACGACCAGCACGGTACGGCCATCACCGTAGGCGCGGGCATTCTCAACGCCCTTAAAGTCGCCGGCAAAGACCTCAAAACCGTCAAGCTGGTGACGTCCGGTGCAGGTGCAGCCGCTTTGGCCTGCCTTGGGCTGCTGGTCAAACTGGGCATTCCGCGCGAAAACATTTATGTCACCGACCTGGCAGGCGTGGTTTATGAAGGCCGCACCGAGCTGATGGACGAGGACAAGATTGTTTACGCTCAAAAAACATCGGCACGGACCCTGGGTGAAATGATCGAAGGCGCCGACATCTTCCTGGGCTTGTCTGCGGGCGGCGTCCTGAAGAAAGACATGGTCGCCAAAATGGCCGCCAAGCCCATCATTTTTGCGCTGGCCAACCCGAACCCCGAGATCTCGCCGGAGGACGTCAAAACGGTGCGCGACGACGCCATCATCGCCACGGGTCGCACCGATTACCCAAACCAGGTCAACAACGTCCTGTGCTTTCCGTACATCTTCCGCGGTGCCCTGGATGCCGGTGCATCCACCATCACGCTGGAGATGGAAATTGCCGCTGTGCACGCGATTGCCGAGTTGGCACAGGCCGAGCAAAGTGAAGTCGTGGCAGCCGCCTATGCCGGCGAGCAGCTCGCTTTCGGGCCCGAGTATTTGATCCCCAAACCGTTCGATCCGCGCCTGATGATGAAGATTGCACCTGCAGTGGCCAAAGCCGCCGCTGACAGCGGTGTGGCGCTGCGCCCGATTGCCGACATGGATGCCTACCGCGAGCGTCTGCAAAGCTTTGTGTACGCCTCCGGCACCACCATGAAGCCGATTTTCACAGCCGCTAAAAAAGCACTCAAAAAACGCGTGGCTTACAGCGAAGGCGAAGAGGAGCGCGTGCTGCGCGCGGCACAGATCGTGGTGGACGAAGGCCTGGCCCGCCCCACACTCATCGGGCGCCCGGCGGTTATCGCTGCCCGCATCGAGAAGTTCGGGCTGCGCCTGAAAGAGGAGCTCGATTACGACATCGTCAACGTCGAGCAGGACCACCGTTACCGCGATTTCTGGCAGACCTACCACCGCATGACGGAACGCCAGGGTATGACCGCGCAGGTGGCCAAGATCGAAATGCGTCGGCGCCTGTCGCTGATTGGTGCCATGCTGCTTCACAAGGGCGATGTGGATGGTGTGATTTGCGGCACCTGGGGCACGACCAGCACCCACTTGCCGTATGTGGACCAGGTCATAGGCAAGCGCCCGGGCGTGCACACTTACGCGTGTATGAACGGCTTGTTGTTGCCCGACCGCCAGGTTTTTCTGGTGGACACCCACATCAACTACGATCCCACGGCCGAACAGCTGACCGAGATCACCACCATGGCGGCCGAGGAAATGATGCGATTTGGCATCCGCCCGAAGGCGGCCCTGCTATCGCATTCCAACTTTGGCAGCAGCAACCAGCCCAGTGCCATCAAAATGCGGCGCACGCTGGAGCTGCTGCGCGCGCAGGCGCCCTGGCTGGAAGTAGATGGTGAAATGCACGGAGATGTGGCGCTGGACGGGGCAGCGCGGGCGGCGCTGATGCCCAATAGCACGCTGGCGGGTGACGCCAATTTGCTGGTACTGCCCAATATTGATGCCGCCAACATTGCCTACAACCTGCTAAAAACAGCGGCCGGCGGCAATATTGCCATTGGCCCCGTGCTGCTGGGAGCCGCCAAACCGGTGCACATCCTCACCGCCAGCACCACAGTGCGCAGAATTGTAAATATGACTGCGCTGACCGTGGCGGATGCAAACGCCACCCGGTAAACGCCTCAATAAAAGCAAGCGCTAACTTTCTCGACTGAAAACCGAGGCGGGTTTGCTTAATTATTGGGCAGGCACTTGCGTTTTCAGTTCAAATGAGCGACACTACGCAGCTTGAAATTTTCGGGTTTACCCGAAGTTTTTGAGGGGTGTTTTTTGTGGTGTCAAGATTTTTTTGTGGTGCAGTTTCCAAGTTAGTGCTTACTGGCATTCTGCTTGGGGTCGCTGGATCGTCCACTTTGGTGCAGGCCAGACAGACGGGCACCACAAGCGCAGCAACATCGGTCTCAGTCTCGGAATTGCCCCGCCAGGGTGTGGAAACTTATGAAAAGATCCACCAGGGCGGCCCGTTCCCTTATGAAAAAGATGGTGTGGTCTTTGGCAATCGTGAAAGATTGCTCCCGGCTGAAAAACGCGGTTATTACCGTGAATACACCGTCAAGACACCCGGTTCGCGCGACCGGGGTGCCCGCCGCATCATCTGTGGTGGTCAGCCAAAAACGCCAGATGCCTGTTATTACACGACCGATCACTATTCGAGTTTTCGAAGGATCGTGCCGTGAACTGTTTTTGTTTTTCAAGAAAGTGAAGTGGGAGTCAATATGCCTCTTCGTCAGAACCCCATCGAAGCGCCCAGAAGCGGTGCTAACCCGGTCCCCACGGGGAACGGCACAGACACGCCCCTAAAAGGCGTGAGACCCAATATCGTTCAATCGATCCGCGCCTTCAGGGTGCAGGAATTACAGGAAGTAGCGCAAAACCTTGGTCAGCACTTTTTGTATGCCAACCTGGCCAACGCCCAAACCAAGCAGGACGTACTTGACCTGATTGCACAGCAGTTCATGCTGCCTGTGCACACTGGCAAAAACTTCGACGCGCTTTACGACAGCATGACCGATCCGCTGCACAAGTCCGGCCCCCAGCCAGGCTTCATTGCGGTGCTGGAGCACATTCCTGCCAACGGCAAGTTCGACAAGGAAGCCCGCGAGCAATTGCTGGATATCTTCCGGGACGCCTCCGACTACTGGGGGGATAGAAAAATCCCCTTCAGGTGCTTCTATTCTTTTCTGTAGCCCGTTCTGCACACACCAGCCAAGCAGAACGGGCGAATGAGGCAAAGAGCGAAAGCCACAGCACCGACGCCGTCACCGGCATCGAGCTGACCACCGAATCCGGCGAGAAAATGCCGACCGACAAATTGCTCGACGTGTCGCCTTTGGCGTTGCGCATGAGCAGCCCGTTTAACGCGGGTTACTGGTTGGCCGCAGCGTAAGACATGCCCCCACGCTTACCACTGCGTGTGCTGCGCTGCCCCCCGAGGGGGCTAATTTCCTAGGGGCGGCCCGTCGGAAAATTACCGTATCAAAATTAAACAAAAGCCCGTCCTTGTGACGGGCTTTTTCATGTCTCACTTTCCTCTGGCAAACCAACCCCGAAGCTGAACACGCCCAGACGTTCCTGGCGAGAGAATTCGGCCACCACCAGTTCCTGCACCAGCAACAGGGCCGGGCTGGCTTTGGGGTCGAGCCGGGTGGCCATCACAAGCAGCCGGTTAAGCTGCACGCCTGAAATTTCCGACATCACGATCGGCACGCCGGGGGGCACGTCCTTGAAGACCGATACCGGCATGATGGTGGCCCAGCGCCCACGCGACACCAGCTCGCGGATAGCGTCGATGGAATCAATCTCGGCGCGCACGCTGAGGGTTTTGCCAATGCTGGCAAGCTGGCGCTCGACGATGCCGCGATGCAAGCTGGTCATCAGCAACGGGACGCGAGCGAGCTGGTTGATAGCAATCACCGGTCCGATTCGCATCTGTGCATGCGACACCAATGCAAACGGTTCGCCCATCAAAGGCTGCAGCGACAGTGACCGACCGGGCTCCGGGTTGGTAACGATGGCGATGTCGATCATGCCGCGCTCCAGCCAGTCCAAGAGCGCAGGCGTGAAAGCTTCCCGGGTGCGCAATTCCACCTCTTCCAGCGTGTCGGCGCAACTCTCGAACAGGCCCGGCAAAAGCAGACGCGCCAGTGTGGGCGAAGCACCCAGTACCACCGTGGCCTTGTCGCTTCGCTGGCTGCGTGCGAGCCGTTGTTGCAGGCGGGCAGCCTCGGCCACAATGCGTTGCGCCGACTCATAGAAGGTGACACCCGCCGGCGTCAGGCGCACGCCACGGGGCAAACGTTGCAACAATTGCACTCCCATTTCCGCCTCCAGTTCGCGCATCTGTCGCGTTAATGCGGGCTGCGCAATCGATATCGCAGCAGCGGCAGCCGTGAGGCTGCCGGCATCAGCAATCGCAATGAAATAGCGGAAGTTTCTGAGATTCATGAATACACCCAATTTCTGGATCAATAGCAAAATGATATGGCAAAGTGCGAATTCAGCATTAGACAAAGGCATAACCCGAACTTAACCTCTGTGCTGAATCAGTAACCTGGGCACTCACATGACTTCAATCCACGTGTCACCTGAGGCGCTTCAGCGCTTCATCCAGACAGCCTTGCTCAGCCAGGGCCTGCCCGAAGCGGATGCAGCCCAGGTTGCCCGACTGATGACCGAGGCTGACCTGCAGGGCTCGGACGGTCATGGCGTCATCCGCTTGCCGCAATACATCAAGCGCATTCAAGCCGGCGGCATCAACAAGCACCCCCAGATTCGCGTGGTCCAGGAGCGTGCGGCCATGGCCGTTATTGATGGTGACAACGGCATGGGGCACCTAGTGGTCTCACGGGCCGTGGACCTCGCCATCGAGAAGGCCCGCACCGCAGGCGTGGCCTGGGTTGGCACGCGCCACAGCAACCACGCCGGACCGGCCTCGCTTTACGCGCGCCGACCGCTTGAACACGATATGGTGGGTCTGTACTTCGCAGTCGGCAACGCCAACCACCTGCCGCCGTGGGGCGGCATGGACATGCTGCTGTCGACCAACCCGATCTCCGCCGGAATCCCGACGGATGAAGAGCCACCCGTAGTGCTGGACATGGCCACCACCGTGGCCGCCTACGGCAAGGTCAAGGCCAAGGCCAAGCGCGGCGAACAGATGCCTGAGGGCTGGATGATTGACCGCCAGGGCCAGCCTTTGCTGGACCCCAAACGCGCCAATGAAGGTTTTCTGTTACCTATCGGTGAGCACAAGGGCTACGGCCTGGCGCTCATCGTTGGGTTGCTGGCCGGGACGTTGGGTGGCGCTGCAATGGGCCGCGATGTGATTGACTTCAACGCCGACCACACCACCGTGACCAATACCGGCCAGGCCATTCTTGTAATTGACCTCGCGGCCTTTGGAGACCCGCAGAATTTCAAACACGCGGTCGACAAACTGGTACGCGACATCCGCAGCAGCGAACGTTTGCCCGGAGTAGATCGCATCTGGCTGCCGGGGGAACAGAGCTTCGAAAAGCGCAACCGCCACAGCACCACCGGGATTCCTGTCTCCAGCGGCGTCATGGCCGAACTCCACACCCTGGCAGCCGAGCTCGGCATCCCCCCTCTGAGCGAAATGGCGGCGACATGATGATGTGCTTCAACCCTGCAAACGCCAACAAACAGGTCAGGTCAGGTGGTGTGAGTTCTCTGAAGTCAGCAGACTTTACTCTGCCGTGATGTTGTTGTCCCGAATCGCCTTGCCATAACGCGCCAGCTGTTCTCGAACGAGGCTGGTCAGTTCCGCGGGCGTACTGCCGTTGCGCAGCAGGCCCAGGCCGGCATAGCGATCCTTCAGGGTCGGGTCGGCCAGCGCCTTCACGACCTCGCGTTGCAGGCGATCCTGGATTTCCTTGGGCGTGCCCTTGGGCGAAGTCAACGCAAACCAGGTACTGAATTCAAAGCCCTGAATACCCTGCTCTTTGAGCGTCGGCGTATCGGGGTATTCAGGCGAACGGCTGTCAGCCATCACGCCTATCAGGCGCAGCTTCCCACCCTTGGCCAGCGCGGCAACTGTCGCAATGCCCTGGAAAGTAACATCGACCTGCCCACCCGCCACGTCCTGCGCGGCTTGGCTCGCACCGCGGTAGGGTACGTGCTTGATATCGATGCCGGTGTGAGCGGCAAACAACGCCCCGCCCATATGTTGCGGGCTGCCGTTACCTCCCGAGGCATAGGTAATCCGGCCCGGTCCGGCCTTGGCCGCAGCCACAAGCTCTGCGGCTGTCTTGTAGGGCGAGTTGGTGCCTACCGAGACGCTGAACTCGATGGTCGCCACCTTGGAAATATGGGCGAAATCAGTGACGGGATTGAACGGCGTGCTCTGGTTGAGGTTCGGCACCATCGTGAGCACACTGTCGTTGAAGCCGCCGATGGTGTAGCCGTCGGGTGCCGACTTGGCGAGCCTGTCGGCACCGATGATGCCGGAAGCACCCACGATGTTCTCGACCACAACCGGCTGGCCCATGTTCTCCGACATCTTCTGGGCCAACAGCCGCGCCGCAACGTCAACCGCGCTACCGGCTGCCAGCGGAACAATCATGCGGATCGGCTTGTTGGGATAGCTGCCCTGCGCCAAAGCCGGTGCGGCCAGGACAAATCCAGCCACGACGGCCAGGGAGATCGCGACACGCCGCGTGCGGGGGATAGGGGTATTGAGTTTCATGATGTCTCCCTTTTTTGGGTTGGCAAGCAGGGCAGGCCGTTAAACCGTGAGGCCCAGGACACGAATGGCGTTCTCGCCCAGGATGGCGAGGCGATCTTCGTCACTTAGTTCGGGCGTGGCCATCACATGGCCAACAGGATCGTCTTCCCAGGGGATGGGGTGGTCGGTTCCAATCATGATCTGGCCCGTGCCGACCTCGGCTGCCAGGTGGCGCAGCGCCTCGCCGGTGAATACCAGTGAGTCAAAGTAAATCTGACGAAGGTATTCCGTCGGCTTTTTCTTCAGCACGATGTCAGGGTTGCAGTTCTGGGGCGAGACAAAGCAGCTGCGGTCCATGCGGGGCGCGTACGAGCCAAGGAAGCCACCACCGTGAGCGCCCAGCACTTTGAGCTCGGGAAACTTGTCGAACACGCCTTCGAAGATCAGTTTCTGTAACGCAATTGTCGTGTCCAGCGGGTTGCCAATCACGTTGGACAGCCAGCCATTGCCCTTGAGCCGGGTCGCCAGCTCGGGCGTGCTCTGCGGATGAATGAACAGCATTACGCCCAGCGCCTGCGCCTTGGCCAGCACGGGGTGGTATTGCGGGTTGCTGAAGTCATCCCCGGCCACGCTGCCGCCAATGGCCGCACCCCTGAGGCCAAATTTCTTGACTGCCTCATCGAGCATCTGGACGGCAAGGTCGGGAAACTGCATTGGCAGCGAGGCGAAGGCAGCCAGACGCCCCGGGTGGTTAGCGCACAGCTCAGCGAAGCTTTCATTGTGGATGCGGCAAATCGCCCCAGCGGTCTCGCGATCCCTCTTGTACCAGAAAGGGTTGATGCTGAGCACTTGCAGGTCGATGCCCATGCGGTCCATGGCATCGAACCGCGCGGCGAGTTGCTGACCCACCTGCAGGAAGTGCTCGGGCACGCCCTTGACCGGTGGCAGCACACCCTTGGCATCGGCGCCCATCAGATCCAGCCCGGCCTGGAAATAGCAGTGCGCGTGGGCATCCACCGTGCGTGCACGTTTGCCGCGGATGATGACCGGCGCACGGCGCACGGCCGTGGTGCCCCCGCTGGCCGGCACGATAGGCAGGCCAGTACAGCTACAAAACCAGAAGCCGTTGCAGCCTTGAGCGTGGGTTTTGGATGAAAGCCAGTTCTTGAGCATGGGTGCGCTTCAGGAGTTTAAATTCGTTTTTTCTGCTGCCCGCTCGATGGCGCGCACCATACGCATGTGGGCACCGCACCGGCACAGGTGTTTTTCAAGGCCTTGCACGATCTCGTCGCGACTGGGTTGCGGATTGCGCGCCAGCAGCGCACAGGCCGATGTGATGATACCGGCCACGCAATAGCCACACTGGGCAGCGCGCTCCTCGATGAACGCCGTCTGCACGGGGTGCGGTTTGGCTGGCGTACCCAACCCTTCCAGCGTGGTCACCTGCCGACCCTGGATGGACCAGACAGGTAGATTGCAGGAGGTCTGGGGCTGGCCGTCCACCAGTACCATGCAGGCACCGCACTCGCCCAGACCGCAGCCAAACTTGGGTCCGCTCAGATTCAATTCGTCGCGCAGCACCGAGAGCAGCGTGGCCTTGTCGTCGCCGTCAAAGTGCACGGGCTGCTGGTTGACGTGAAACATCATTTTCTTGGGCCCGCTCATGCGGCCTCCGCGGCATGGACGGCACGCAACAGCGTGTCGGGAGTCAGCGGCAGCTCGCGCACGCGAACACCCAGTGCGTCATGCACGGCATTGGTCAGCGCAGCCGCCACCGGGCCCTGCGCAGCCTCACCTGCACCCACGGGCGGCTCATCGGGGCGGTCTATCACATGCACCCTGACCTCGGGTACTTCGCTAAAGCGCAGCACCGGGTAGGTGAGCCATTCATCGCTGGTGATGGCATCGCGATCGAACGTCACCCGTTCCTTGATGGTCCAGCTTGTACTCTGGATCGCGCCCCCTTCGATCTGGTTGATCACGCCATCAAGATCCACCACCATGCCGACATCGACCGCCAGGTCGAGGTTCAGCACGCGCACCTGCTCATCTACCTGCACACGCGCAATGGCGGCACACCAGGCCCCCGTATTTTTGTAGCGCGCCCAGGCCAGGCCGTAGCCAATGCCCTCTGGCTCCTCGGCGCGGCGACTCCACCAAGTCGAGCGCTCCACCACCGTGTCCAGCACCGCCAGTGCGCGCGGATCGTCAAGATGGCGCTTGCGAAAGGCCAGGGAATCTTCGCCCAATTGATGGGCAAGCTCGTCCATGAAAGATTCGATGGCAAACACATTGGCGTAAGCGCCCAGGGCGCGCATGGCCGAGGTTCGCAGCGGCATCACCGTCAGACGGTGGGTGATTACCTTCAGATGGGGCACACTATAGGCTGGCACGGCATTGCGATCAGCACCGCCACCCGCCGCAAACGGGGGGTTGATGGGCAGCGGCAGCGGCGTGGCATCGGCGCGTTCGCCCGCCGCCAGCAGGGCAGGTGCGGGGGATCGACCAGGGCGCGAACTGTAGCCGTTGGCCCATAACTCATGATGCCAGTGGGTTAGCTGCCCAGACGGATCAAGCCGGGCCTGCAACATCACACGGTGCGCCGTGCCGAAGGGGCTGTGTGTCAGCTCGTCGGCACGCGACCACAGCACGCGCACAGGCTGACCAGGACAGCGCAAGGCCATCAGCACGGCGTCAAAAGCAACGTCGTCAGCACCGTTATGGCCATAGCAGCCGGAGCCCTCAACATGGTGAATCACGATGTCAGTCTTGGCCACCGGCGTGGCCTCGCGGGCAAGTGCCTTCACGATATCGTCACGCAGGTTGTGAATGCCTTGGCTGTGCGTCCAGACCTGCAGCTGGTGACCGTCCCACTGCGCCAGCGCGCACGAAGGGCCGATGGAGGCATGCGCCAGATAAGGCTTGAGATAGGCCGCACGATGATGCAGGCCGTCAGTGGGCCACTCGGCGTCACCCCGCTCAGCCGTCACCGTGGTCTGGTGCGGTGCCGAGGTCAGGAAACCGTCGAGATCGTGCAAGTCGGGCAAAGACGTGTCGGTTTGCCATTCGATCCGGCTGGCCAGCGAGGTGACTGCAGCATCGGCCTTGCGCTCCGAGCCCGCAACAATCGCGATAAACCGCCCGTCGGCCCAGCAGCGCACGCCATCTGGCAGAGCAGCCGCTTCCTCGGCAGGCCAGCGGACCAGCGTGGCGCCGAGCGTCCGGGGCCGTAGCACGCGTCCATGCAGCATGCCGGGAAGTCGCAGGTCGTGAATGAAACGGGCCTGGCCAAACACCTTGTCGGCAAGGTCCAGCCGCGGCGGGCTGACCTGCCCCAGCAGACGTCGTTCAGCGCTCGCCTTGGGTCGCGCCATCCCCACGCATTCGATATCAAGATTGAGTCCCTGCAGCAGCGTCGAATAGTCGCCGAGGTCCAGCCCTTGCGGCGAATGGAACCGCCCCTCGCTCACCGTGTTGGTGTTGCCCGGCTGGCCAGCCAGCGCCGCTGCGCGCTGCAACGCCATCGCACGCACCTCGGCACAGGCCTGGCGCAACGCGCCGCCGCTGTCTTGTACCGAGAGGCTGCCGGAGGTCACGCCCTCGTCGGGGCCACGCACGGTGCTGGCGCTGCAGAGGCGCACAGCCGCCAGCGGCATGTCCAGCTCTTCAGCGACCAGCAGTTGCAGCGCGGTCAGGATGCCCTGACCGAGTTCGACCTTGCCGGTGAACACCTGCACGGCGCCCGGCTCGCCAAAGGCCAGCCACTGCGATAGACGGCGGTTGGTATGCAGGCTGCCCGGCAGTTGTGGATGGCCATCCGTACGGTCAATAACGAAACCGCGGGGCTGGAGCGTGGGGGCGTCCGTCATGGTGTCCGGGGGTTTGCAGGAAAAGGCCACGCACTCAAGGAGGCCGCGCCCGGTGCCACACCCTGATACAGGCAGCACAAGGCTGCGCGGCGCGATGCCTGTTTGTTATCTGTTGTCACCATTTGTGATGGAAAGATCGCTGCTGCATGTACCTGAATTCTAGAAATTGGCATGCAAGGGGTCCAATACTGAATACGTCCGCTGCCATATCAATATCGAATGGTGATCGACCGGGTAAACCCGCACTGCCAGCGCAACGATTACTGAGGTGCGGTGCTCAAAGCCAACGCCACGTACTCGGCCACGGGCACTTCTTCGGCACGGCGCTGCACATCAAACTCGCCCGTAAACGACTTCTCTTGCAGCCATTGGCCCAGCGTGTGGCGCAGCAGCTTGCGGCGCTGGCTGAAGGCCACCTGCACAATTTCGCTTAATCGTTTCACATCGACTGCAGGGGGATTGGCCAGCGGTACCATGCGCACAACGGCACTGTCGACGCGCGGCGGCGGATTGAAGCTTTCGGGTGGCACAAACAGCACGTTTTCCATGGCATACCGCCATTGCAGCATCACGCTCAAGCGACTGTAATCTGAGGTGGCAGGGCGGGCCACCATGCGGTCGATCACTTCTTTTTGCAGCATGAAATGCTGGTCTTCGATCACGTCCACAAAACCCAGCAAGTGAAACAGAATCGGCGTGGAGATGTTGTACGGCAAATTGCCAACGACTCTGAGTTTTGAGGCCCCCACGCTTGCCGCTTCGTGTGCTGCGCTGCCCCCCGAGGGGACTGGCCTTGCTTGGGGCGGCCCTGCGCTGCGTCCGGTGGCCCCCACGCTTGTCGTAGCGCCTTGTGCCAATGCCACTTGGGCAAAGTCCACTTTCAACACGTCCGACTCGATCACGACCAACCCTGGGTGAGCGCGTAGCCGCACCGCCAGGTCACGGTCCAGCTCAATCACGGTCAGGGTGCCTAGCCGCTCGACCAACGGCTGCGTCAGCGCGGCCAGGCCAGGCCCGATCTCCACCATAGCCTGCCCCGGCTTCGGCGCAATGGCGTGCACGATGTCATCAATAATGCCGCCATCCGTCAGGAAGTGCTGACCGAATCGCTTGCGGGCAATGTGTTTCACTTGAGCGCCCTCCCGGGGGGCAGCGCAGCACACGCAGTGGCAAGCGTGGGAACCATCATTGCGGCGGCTCACGCATTTCAACGTAGGCTTTGCCGCGTACATCCTGCGCCCAGTTCACATAGGCTTCATTCAGCTTCTTTTCGCGAAGCACACTTCGCGTCATTTCCTGCTGTTCCTTGGGCGTCATGGTGCCCACGCGGCGCTCCATCAGCTGGATCAGATGCACCCCAAACCGCGAGATCAGCGGGTCGCTGATCTGGCCCGGTGCCAATGCGTTCAACACGCCCTCAAATTCCGGAACGAATTGCCCCGGTGAGGCCCAGCCCAGATCGCCGCCCTGCGCCGCGCTGCCGTCTTGCGAGTTGTCGCGCGCCAGCGTCGCAAAGTCTGCCTGGCCTGCCTGTATCCTGCGCTTGAATTCATTCAGGGTGTCCCGCGCCGCCGTCTCGCTCATTTGCGGTGAGGCACGCAACAAGATGTGCCGCGCGCGGCTCTGCGTCACGCTGAGGCCAGCCAGACGTTTCTCAATGACTTTCAACACATGAAAGCCCGCACCCGAACGCAACACGGGTGACAAGGCCCCGGCAGTCAGACTCTGGGTCGCCTCCACAAACAGGGGCGGCAGGCGGTCTGCCGTCCGCAGCCCCAGTTGCCCGCCATTGGCACGGTCAGCCGAGTCAGACAGCTCGCGCGCCAGCACCGCAAAGTCTTCGCCAGCCTTTGCGCGCGTCAGCACAGACTGCGCTTTGGCCTGCAACACCGCCACCTGTTCGGGCGTGGCTGCATCCGGCACGGCCACAAGCACCTGGGCAATATTGACCTCCTGCGTGGCCGGGTCATTGCTGGTTTGCAGTTCACGCAGGTACTGATCAACTTCAAGATCGGAGACTCGCACACGTGCATCCACATCACGCTCACGCAACCGCGTCAAGATCAACTGATCTCGCAACTGCGCACGAAACACCGACAGCTCCAGGCCTTCACTCGCCATGCGTTTGCGCATTTGCGGAACATCCATCTGGTTCTGGCGGGCGATGGCCTGCTCAGCTTGATCAACAGCAGCCTCATCGATCCGGATGCCGGTCTCCCGAGCCAGCTGCAATTGCGCCTTGTCGCTGATCAGGCGATCCAGCACCGCCTGAATCAACTCGTTGCGGGAGGGCTGGGGACGACGGGCCTGGGCCAGCTGCTGGCTCAGGCGCTCCGCCTCAATCCGAAACTCGTTGTTGGTGATCGGCTCAGAGTTCACCACGGCAATGATGAAGTCCGCTGAACGCTGACCCACCACCACAGGTGCGGTGGTGCTGCCCAAAGCCCCTGCGGGCTGCGCCTGCAAAGGCCGCAACCCCTGGGCCTGGGCTCCCACAGCAGCCAGACAGGCCAGACCGGCCAAAGTGGAGGCCAAAACGCGATGAATCATAGTTAGGTCAATCGTAATTGCTGAAACGGCTGGGTGAAACGGTCTGCTCACGCAGGTACTGGTAGCGCGGAATATTTTCCTTGAGCGTCTTCAGCGGGTTCGACCCCAGGCGTGAAAACCCCACAAACTCAAGCTGGAACATGATTCGCTGATTGGCCGACGACACACTGGTCTGCAACTGCTCGACCACAATGCGGCCCAGCCAGCAGCCCGCATCGTACTCAAATCCGATCACCGCATCCACCAGCTTGCTGTCAGCCAGACTGTAATTCAAGCGGCCCACGCTGTACCAGCGGCCCTCGCCCTGCCCGCGCCCAGCGCCCAGCTCCTGGCCGCGATCCCCCCACAGGTCATTCAGTGGCCATTGCCAGCCAATGTCAAGCTGCTCGCTGGAATCGCGCTGGAACCGGTAGGCGGCACTCACCACCCGATAGTTACCGGGGCTGTAGCGCGCACCGATGATGGAGCGGACGGATTGCTCGGTCTTGGCGTTGTACTGCACGGTGGAGTCGACCGTCCAGCTCGGGCTCCAGTTGACGGAAGCGCCCATCAGCACATCGCTGAAGCCGCTGCGCTCCGGCGTGCCCCCGGGCAGGGTCACGTTCTGGTCACTGAAGCGAAGGCGCTGGGCAACGCCCAGGCGCACGGCTTCGGCACCGGTTTTCGGGTCCAGCAAACGTGTCGTCAGCCCCAGCGTCAGCAGGTTGTTGTCAGATATGCGGTCATTGCCCACAAAGGCGTTTTCCGTGAAGATGCTGGCGAAGTTGAAGTCGTTGGCACCCGAGTCATAGTTGGGCAGCAGGCTCTGGTCACGAAACGGCGTGGCCACATAAAACGCGCGCGGCTCCAGCGTCTGGCGAAATGCCCGACCAAAGTAGCTGGCATCACGCTCAAACACCAGGCCGCTGTCAAGACTGAACGTGGGCACCACCCTGCTGGCCGAATTATCCCCATTGCCCAAGGCGGCATCAAAGTTGTAACTGGTGGCGTGTAGCTGGAGTTTGGGCGTGATGAATCCGGGGGCACCTGACCATGAGCGGCTGATTTGGGCCAGCGCAAAGGCACGTTTCGCATTGGCCTGACCCGTCAGCGAGCGATCCGCCTGAAACTGCGTGTAGTCGGCATCGACCGATAGATCGTAGCCACCCAGATTGTTGCGGGCGAAGCGCCCGGCCACCTGGGGCAGCCGGTCATAGGGTGGCGTGATGGGCGATGTCACGTCCTGCAGCGTCTGCCATTTGAGTGCCCGCACACTGGCCGAATAGAAGCCGCTGGCCCAGGACACCTTGGCGTCGTTGGCCAGCAGGCGCTGGGTGAGCGAACCGTTGGCGCGGGTAAAGTCTTTCCAGTAGTTGTCGTCACTGACGCGGTTGAGGTTCAGGTTGAGGCCGACACTGCCAATTCGTGCAATGCCGGTATCAAGAAGACCCCGGTGCAAGGACGTGAAGCCCCAGCGGTCGCTGTTGCGCAGCGCGTCAGAGGGCATGAAGTTTCCGCCCATCTCGCCCGAGTAACCGGCTTCGAGGTAGCGAAACTCGGCGGCCAGGTCAATGCCGCGTTTGGACATCAGCGTGGGGAAAAAAGTCGCATCCCGGTTGGGTGCGATATTCCAGTAGTACGGCAACGTCACCTCAACCCCGTTGACGTTGTCAATCCCGATAGTGGGCGGCAAGACGCCCGACTTGCGCTTGTCACTCAGCGGGAAACTCAAATACGGAATAGGCAATATGGGCAAGCCCTTGAAACTCAGCACGGCCCCCTGGGCTTCACCCACATCTTCTTCCTGGTCAAGGCGCAGGGTGGCGGTGCGCAAGATCCAGTCGGGTAACCAGCTCGGCCCTGCCACGCGCCTGCAGGTGGTGTAGGTCGCATTGCGGATCACCACGCGCTTGTCGTCGATGAAGTCCATACGATCGGCTTCACCATGTCCGCCGTTCTGCAAAAACTGGTAACGCGGCTGGTTGAAGAAGCCTTCGAAGGAATCGACCTTGAGTTCCAGCAACGGGCCTTCGTACACATTGCCGCCTTTATTGATGCGCACATTGCCCCGGGCCTTGGCCAGGTCATCGGGCTGGTAGTACTCCAGCCGGTCGGCACGGATCACCATGTCACCCCGGCGCAGCATGGCATCGCCTTCAAGCACGGTTTCCAGATCAGTACGGCCACTGGCGCGCTCGCCGTACAAAAACGTGGGCAATCCCACTCCCGGCACCTGCGGAATCTTCTCTGCCAGTTGCGAACTGGGTTTCAGCTTGAAGGCATCCAGCACGGTGTCCGGCAGTGCCTGGCTTGTTGTCTGGGACATCGTCTGGGCAAAGGCCGCATGACCCAACACGCATACCGCGAGAAATACAGCCGATTCGCGCGTTGAGGGCAACCCAGGCCTATGACGGTCTTGCCGGCGGCGATCAGCCAATGTCATGTCACGCATCAATAAACACATCGGGCCATGGAAGGGGAGAGAAATACGGGAAATGAAGACTGTAGTGAGCGTTGTGAGCCGCAAACTGGCGCATCGCGACGCATCGTGCTTGCACGGGGTTTGTAGAATGGATTATCCATGAGCCCAAGCCCTGACATTTCCCCCCTTGCCCGTCCTGTCACCCGACCCGCCATGCAACCCGCGACTCAACCCATTCTGTGGGCTGATTCAAACCGCGAGGCGGCATTTACCCAGTGGCTGGGCAGCTTGGCCACACCGCAGGCCTTGATTCCGGCCTCACTGCGGCTGGCCTCCGCCGACGCCAGTTTCCGGCGTTACCTCAGTGTGGACTCATCTGACCCACAGGTTGGGCGGCGCATCATCATGGATGCACCGCCGGACAAGGAAAACTGCAAGGCGTTTGTGGACGTGGCGCATCTGATGGCGGCTGCCGGGGTGAACGTGCCGCAAGTGCTGGCTTGGGATGAGCCCCATGGTTTCATGCTGCTCAGCGATCTGGGAAACCAGACCATGATGCAGGTGATCGACCGCGACAACCCCCAGGCCAACTACGCCATGTACATGCAGGCGGTGGATGTGCTGATCACCCTGCAACAGGCCTCCAAGCCCAATGTACTGCCGCCCTATGACGAGCCCCTGCTGCGCCGCGAGCTGGCGTTGTTCCCCGACTGGTATCTGGCCCAACACCGGGGCGTGGCCGTTGAAGGCGAGGTGCGCAGCACGCTGGATGCCGCGTTCAACCACATCGTTGCGCAGAATCTGGCCTGGCCAAGTGTGTATGTGCACCGCGACTTCATGCCCCGCAATCTGATGACCCCCACGCTCCCCGAGGGGGCTGTTTCGCCTTGGGGCGGCCCCGCGGCGAAACTCTCTGCCCACCAAAATTACTGCCTTGGGGTATTGGATTTCCAGGACGCCGTTTATGGGCCCATCACCTATGACATCGCCAGCCTCATGCGTGATGCCTTCCTGACCTGGGAAGAGGATTTTGTGCTGGACATCACCATCCGCTACTGGGAAAAAGCGCGCAAGGCGGGCCTGCCCGTGGGTGATGACTTCGGTGAGTTCTACCGGGGCGTGGAGTGGATGGGCTTGCAGCGCCACCTGAAAGTGGCCGGCATCTTTGCGCGCCTCACGCTGCGCGACGGCAAGCCGCAGTACCTGGCCGACACGCCGCGCTTCATCCACTACATCCGCGCCACCACCAGCCGTTACCGCGAGCTGAAACCCTTGCTGCGCCTGGTTGACCGTATTGAGGGCATTGAGTCCGCCACCGGGTTCGCCTACGGCCGGGTTTGAGTGGTCAAATAGGGCTGTGGCCCTCGTATATCAAGCTCAAGCAGCTATTTATTTTGTAGCAACTTTTTCATGCCGCGCTTCTTCTGCCCCCTGCCTCTAGTCACTGGTGGCTCTGTGAGTCTGCCCGCGGGTGCTGCGCGCCATGTGCAAGTGTTGCGCCTGCAACCGGGTGACACCATCACGCTGTTCAATGGCGAAACGGGGGGCGAGTTCGAGGCCACGGTGGCGCGCATGGGGCGCAGCGATGTCGAGGTGGTGGTGGGCTTGCACAAGCTGGTTGACCGCGAAGCTGCACGCACGGTGCATCTGGCGGTAGGCATGCCCGCGAATGAGCGCATGGACTGGCTGGTAGAAAAAGCCACCGAGCTGGGTGTAGCCAGCATTCAGCCGCTGGTGACCGAGCGCACGGTGCTGCGCTTGTCGGCCGAGCGCGCCGAAAAAAAGCAGGCGCACTGGCAGAGCATTGCCATTGCCGCCAGCGAGCAGTGTGGGCGCAACCGCGTGCCGCTGGTGCATGCTGTGAAGACGTTTGCGCAGTGGGCCAGGGCTGGCCAGGAGCCGCTGGATGCGCACCGCTACCTGCTGTCGCTGCGCGCGGGCAGCCAGCCGCTGCGTGAGTGCGCAGCCTTGCCCGCATTGGCATCGCCGACCTCGCAGGCCACAGGCCCGGTCACATTTCTGTCCGGCCCCGAAGGCGGCCTGACCGACAACGAGGAAGACGCAGCGCTGACAAACGGCTTTGTCGCCGTGTCGCTGGGCACCCGCGTGCTACGCGCTGAAACGGCCGCACTCGCCGCACTTACACTGCTGGCATGAATAAAAACCTGTGGTTGCTGGCGGTGTGCCAGGGGCTTTTCCTCACCAACAACGTCTGCTTCATCGCCATCAATGGCCTGGTGGGTTTCAGCCTGGCACCGCTGGGCTGGATGGCCACGCTGCCCGTCATGGGCTATGTGGTGGGTGGTGCGCTGTCCACCAGTCTGGTGGCCAAAACGCAGGCGCTGTACGGTCGCAAAGTATCGTTTCAGCTAGGGTTGGTAGTCGCCATGGTGTCTGCCTTGTTTTGCGCCTATGCGGTGTACGAAAAGAGTTTCTGGCTGTTGGTGGCTGCCACCGTGGTGGCGGGCTACTACAACGCCAACGCCCAGCTCTACCGCTTTGCCGCTGCCGAGCTGGCCGCTGCACCTGCGCGGGAAAAGGCGGTGTCGCTGGTGATGGCAGGCGGGCTGCTGGGCGCGGTGCTCGGCCCCAATCTGGCGGCCCAGACGCGCGGCATGGCCTCGGTGCCTTTTGCGGGTGCCTACCTCTCACTGGCCGCAGTTGCGTTGCTGTCCATGGCCATCATGGGCTTTTTGAAGTTCCCGCCACCCCCGCCCAAGACCTCGGCATCGGGGGGTCGCCCCCTGTCTGAAATCATGCGTCAGCCCGTGTTCATGGTGGCCGCCGCCAGTGGCGCACTGGGCTACGGTGTCATGAACCTGCTGATGGCTGCCACACCTTTGGCCATGCAGCAATGCCAGCTGCCATTTTCAGATGTGGCCCTGGTGCTGGAATGGCATGTCATCGGTATGTTTGCGCCAGGGTTTTTCACCGGGCACCTGATCAAGCGGTTTGGCACCTTGACCATCATGGGCGTGGGGGTTGTGCTGAACGCGCTTTGCATTGCCATCGCCTTGTCGGGCGTTGATCTGCACCAGTTTCTGGTGGCGCTGTTTCTGTTGGGCGTGGGCTGGAATTTCCTGTTCACCGGCAGCACCACGCTGTCGCTGCAAACTTACACACCCGAAGAAAAAGACCGCGCCCAAGGCGCGCTGAATTTCTTTGTGTTTGCCACCCTGGCCTTGAGTTCGTTCGCCTCGGGCGTGCTGGTCACCACACGGGGCTGGACCATTCTGAACCTGGGTTCCATGGTTCCCGTGGCCATCACCGGCATGGCCTTGCTGTGGCTGGCGCTGCGCCAGCAAAAAGCCCGGGTCTAAAAATCAAACCCTAAAACTGCGCGTCCAGCCAGGTTTTCAGCGCGTCAAACACGGGCTCGGCATCCAGCTCGTTGAAGATCTCGTGGTACATCGCCTCAAAACACTGGGTGGTGACAACTTGCTTCGGTGCGGCAGCGCCAAACGACCGGCTGCCCTGCGGATTGACCAGTTTGTCGGCCCCGGCATACATCAGCAGGGTAGGCACTTTCCAGCGAGGTGCCTCAGCCAGCGTAGCCGGCCCCGCATCTCCAATGAAGTGGGCCAACCGGGCTGAAATGCGGTCATGCACCAGCTTGTCGATCTGGTAGGCATGAACCACGGCGGGGTCGTGCGAGAGGTCGGCGGCATTGAATGAATTGCTGACCTGAAAATTGGGCATGAATTTCGGCAACACCGCCACCATGAGTCTTTGCACCGCGTTGAGCCCCGCATCCAGCGCGGGCGAAGACATCACAAGGGCCTCCACGGGACGCACACTCAGTGACACAAACCGGCCCGCAACCAGCCCACCCAGGCTGTGGCCAATGAGGATCAGCGGCGTACCCTTGTTCATGCGCACGCGTGTGCTGTCGATGATGTCAGCCAGGTCACTCAGCAGGCGCCTGTCATCCGGCAAACCGCCACGCGGGCCGCCGGATTCGCCATGGCCGTACTGGTCATAGCCCCGAACGGCAAAACCCCACTCATTCAGGCGACGGGCTACCCGGTCATAGCGACCGGCATGCTCGCCCAGCCCGTGCACCAGGATGACGACCCCGCGCAGGGTTTGCACCTGCGCAAGAGGCCAGTCTTGAATGGCGATGTTATCGCCATCGCTGGCGATAAACGTCGATAACGTGGACTCTGTAGACATGACACCAACGACTTCTTTATTTATAGGGAACCACCCAATCATCGTTGATATCAAGGAACCTGTGCAATCACCTGCGCCACGGCGGCGGTTAGTTTCTTGGCATAGGGCACGTGCAGGAACTCATTGGGGCCGTGGGCATTGCTGCGCGGCCCCAGCACGCCACACACCATCATCTGCGCCTTGGGGAAACCTTTGGACAACATGTTCATCAGCGGAATCGTGCCACCCTGCCCAATATAGCCACAGGGCGCATCAAAGTAGGCTTGTGACGCCGCGTTCAGTGCCTTCTCGAACCAGGGCATGGTAGTGGGGGCGTTCCAGCCTGTTGCTGCACCAGCGCCTTCAAACGTCACCCTGGCTTGATACGGCGCGTTGTCTTCCAGCAGGGTTTTAAGCTGTTGCACGGCAGACGCGGCTTCCACCAGGGGTGGAAGACGCAAGCTGAGCTTGAAGGCCGTGTAGGGCCGCAGCACATTGCCGGCATCCTGCAATGATGGAAAGCCTTCCGCGCCAGTGACGCTGAGGGTCGGAGTCCAGGTGCGGTTGAGCAGCGCCTGCACCGGGTCGGTGGTCACGGGCAATGCAAACGCGGTGGAGCCGCCGCAGTCGTAGTGCGCCCAGGGGAAGCGCTTGTACACCTCATCACCCAGAATGGCAGCCGTGGCTGTGGCCTGCGCCAGCCGGTCAGGCGGCACCTCGCAGTGAAAACTGGACGGCAGCAGGCGGCCCGTGGCGCTATCTTCCAGGCGGTCCAGCACCTGGCGCATGATGCGAAAGCTGGACGGCACCAGGCCGCTCGCATCACCCGAGTGCACACCTTCGGTCAATATCTCCACCTTGAGCACACCACTGGCCATGCCGCGCAGGCTGCTGGTCAGCCAGAGCTGGTCGTAATTGCCCGCGCCGGAGTCCAGGCAGATCACCAGCGACACATCGCCAAGGCGGTTGTTGTCGGGTTGTCGCAGCGCATCCACGTAAGGCAGCAAATCGTGCGAGCCGCTCTCTTCGCAGGTTTCGATCAGCCCCACGATGCGCGGGTGCGGCGCGCCCTGGCTCTTGAGCGCCTGAATGGCGGCAATGCTGGCGTACACCGCGTAGCCGTCATCGGCACCACCCCGGCCATAGAGCTTGCCGTCTTCGTACTTGGGCGTCCAGGGGCCGAGGTCGTTGCGCCAGCCATTGAACTCGGGTTGCTTGTCCAGGTGACCGTACATGAGCACAGTTTGGCCAGATGTAGTTTTGCCGTCAGGGGCTGCGCTGCTGCTGCGACCCGTAGAGGCGGGCACTTCGAAAAACAGCACCGGCGTGCGCGCGCCAATGCGGATGATCTCCAACGTCAGCCCCTCCACCTTTTGCGCCTGCACCCATGCGGCGGCGTTGCGCAATACCGTGTCGAGGTAGCCGTGCTGTGACCATTCGGGATCAAACGTGGGCGACTTGGCGGGGATGGCGATGTAGTCGGTGAGCTGGCCAACCAGGTCGTCGTCCCACTTCTGGCTGACCTGGCCCAAGGCCTGGACGGCATTCAGGGCAAATTCGGGGATTCGGGCGTTCATGCAAAACTCCTTGGCGCAAGGTGCAGCACCTCCGTCGCATTATGCGACTGGGATGTCGGTGTCAACCCAGCAGAACGTAAATCACGAACAGTACCGGGCACAGGCACAGCGCTCTGGCGGATACCTTCGAATCCGTTTTTCAGCAGCCCAGTTGATCTGCCAGCGCCAAAAAGTTGACCGCGTGAAACGTGTTGTCCGATCGGGGCGACACGTCTTTGGCCGGGTGGGTTCCAAACTCTGCCGGGCGCTCGATGTAGGCGGTGTGCAGGCCGCAGCCCCGCGCGGCAGCCAGGTCGTCGTGGTGGGCGGCCACCAGCATCACCTCGGCCGGCATCACGTCAAACACCTTGGCCACGCCCAGGTAAGTGCGCGGATCGGGCTTGTAGGCCTTGAACACTTCCGCCGACAAAACGCAGTCCCACGGCAGGCCGGCGCGCTTGGCCATGTTGGTCAGCAGCCCCAAGTTGCCGTTGGACAGTGAGCAGATGGTGTACTTTGATTTGAGCCGCGTCAGCCCCGCCACCGAATCGGGCCAGGCATCCAGGCGGTGCCACACCTTGTTGAGGTGGCGCTTTTGCGGTTCACTCAGGTGGGTGATCGAAAGGCGCGCAAGCAGCTCATCCAGAATCATGCGGTGCAGATCGTCTATCAGCGTCCAGCCCAGCTCGCCCGACATCACGCGGCGCATGGCGGGCTGGTAGCCAGTGCGCCAGGCCAGCGCAAATTCGCCGCCGTCCACGCCCAGCGCCATGGCGTTCACCTCTGCGGCAATGCTGCCATGCCAGTCCACCACCGTGCCGAAGATGTCGAAGGCCAGCACCTTGATGGCTTCTGGTACGGCGGCAGCGGGCGTGCGGATGGCGCTGGGTACGGCGCTAGAGGAAGGGGTCATTTCAAAATTTGCAGAGTTATTTCCAGACGGCATTATTCAGCAACCTCCCAACTGCCTTTGGCCTCATGTTTTGCCGCCGGTTCACCGCGAAAACCTGAACACCGCCGTGCCTGCCATCAGATTGGGTGCCGTGCGTACCACGTGGCTGTCTTGCAGGCCAAAGCTGTCGGTGATGTTGAGTTGGTTGCGCTGCGCCAGGTCTTCAAAGTCGGCGAAGGTGCCCACGCGGATGTTGGGGGTGTCGTACCACTGGTAGGGCAAGCGTTTGGTGACCGGCATGCGGCCCATCAGCACGGCCAGGCGGTTGGGCCAGTGGCCGAAATTGGGGAAGGCGACGATACCGGCTTTGCCCACGCGGGCAGTCTCACGCAGCATGACTTCGGCATTGCGCAGGTGTTGCAGCGTGTCGATTTGCAGCACCACGTCGAACGAGGCATCGGCAAACATGGCCAGGCCTTCATCCAGATTAAGCTGAATCACGTTGACGCCGCGCTTCACGCAGGCCAGCACGTTGGCATCGTCTATTTCAATGCTGTAGCCGGTGCAGGCACGGGTTTGCTGGAGGTAGGCCAGCAGTGCGCCGTCGCCGCAGCCCAGGTCGAGCACGCGTGAGCCCTGCGGCACCAGATCAGCAATGGCTCGCATCGTAGAAACGTCGCTCATGCGGATGCCTTCGCTTCTTTCAAAACGCTATCAAAATAAGAGCCGATCACGCTCATATAACGCGGGTCATCGAGCAAAAACGCATCATGTCCATGAGGTGCGTCGATCTCGGCGTAACTCACGTCGCGGCGGTTGTCCAGCAGGGCCTTGACCAGTTCGTGGCTGCGCTGTGGCGCAAAACGCCAGTCGGTGGTGAAGCTCACCAGCAGAAATTTGCAGGTGGCCCGGGCCAGGGCGTGGCTCAAGTCACCGCCGTAGGTGCGGGCCGGGTCAAAGTAGTCCAGCGCCCGGGTGATGAGCAGGTAGGTGTTCGCGTCAAAGTATTCCGCGAACTTGTCGCCCTGGTAGCGCAGGTAGCTTTCAATCTGGAACTCGACGTCTTGCGTTGAATACTTGAGGTCAATGCCTTCGCGGAGTTGTCTTCCAAACTTCTCGTTCATCACGTCGTCGCTCAGGTACGTGATGTGGCCAATCATGCGGGCGATGCGAAGGCCGCGCTTGGGTTTGGTCTCGGGCTTGTCACCGTGTGCGTAAAAGTTGCCGCCATTGAAGTCGGGGTCGGTCACGATGGCGCGTCGGGCGACTTCATTGAAGGCAATGTTCTCCGCCGTGAGGTTGGGAGCGCTGGCGATCACCAGTGCGTGGCGCACGCGGTTGGGGTATTGCAGCGTCCAGCTCAGGGCTTGCATGCCACCCAGCGAGCCGCCCATGACGGCAGCCAGCGTGGCGATGCCCAGGGCATTCAGCAGTCGGGCTTGCGCATTGACCCAGTCCTCAACGGTAACCACCGGGAAGTCAGCGCCATAGATGCGGCCCGTGTCGGGGTTCACGTGCATCGGGCCTGTGGAGCCAAAGCACGAGCCCAGGTTGTTCACACCAATCACGAAAAACTGGTTGGTGTCCAGCGGCTTGGCTGGCCCAATCATGTTGTCCCACCAGCCCTCGGAGTTGTCTTGGCCCGCATAGACCCCAGCCACGTGGTGCGAGGCATTGAGCGCGTGGCATATCAGCACGGCGTTGGATTTGTCGGCATTCAGCGTGCCATAGGTCTCATAACTCAAGTCATAGGCGCGCAATGAAGCGCCGCTTTGCATGGGCAGAGCTTCTTCAAAATGCATCGACTGGGGTGTGGCAATCAACATCGGTGGGAGCGGAGAAAAAACAAAACCCGGCGGCGCTTAACTGTGGCTAAGGGCGTGACCGGGTTGGCTGACGTCTTTAGCTGAACTTATTACGCGCCCGCAAGCTGTAGCAAATCGGCGCACAGGAAGTATAGCAACTGCATGTAAAAGCACACGGGGTGACGATGAAGTGGGCCCCCGCGATCAGCGGCGCCACCCACCCAAAGCAGTACGCTAAACCCTACTCTGCACGTAATTGGCGCACTTCTTCCAAATTGGCGCAATTTTTGCTTTAATTTGGTGCGTTTACTTGAAATTCCCTAAAAACGCACGGTTCAATGGCATTTATAACGATGGAGTCACTATGGAAGCACTAAAACAGGGCGCTGATGCCTTGTTCATCCTACTCGGCGCGGTCATGGTGCTTGCCATGCACGCCGGTTTTGCGTTTTTGGAGCTGGGCACAGTCCGCAAGAAAAACCAGGTGAATGCCCTGGTCAAGATTCTGGTGGATTTTTCAGTGTCCACCGTGGTGTATTTCATCGTGGGCTATACCGTGGCCTATGGCACCAGCTTTTTTGTGGGTGCCGAACAACTGGCTGCCAAAAATGGCTATGAGCTGGTGAAGTTCTTCTTTTTGCTGACCTTTGCGGCGGCGATTCCCGCCATCATTTCTGGCGGCATTGCGGAGCGTGCCCGGTTTTGGCCCCAGTTGATCGCCACGGCAGTGATCGTGGGTTTCATCTATCCCTTTTTTGAGGGCATCGTCTGGAATCAGCATTTCGGCGTTCAGGCCTGGATCAAGGCGCTCACCGGTGAAGAATTTCATGACTTTGCCGGCAGCATTGTGGTTCACGCAGTGGGCGGCTGGATCGCTTTGCCCGCCGTTGTGCTTCTGGGCGCGCGTAGCAACCGCTATCGCAAAGACGGCGCCATCTCGGCGCATCCCCCCTCCAGCATTCCATTTTTGGCGCTGGGTGCCTGGATTTTGACCGTGGGCTGGTTTGGCTTCAATGTGATGAGCGCTCAGACGCTGGACAAAATATCGGGTCTCGTGGCGGTGAATTCGCTAATGGCCATGGTGGGCGGCACGCTGATGGCGCTGGTGCTCGGCAAAAACGACCCTGGCTTTGTTCACAACGGCCCGCTGGCGGGCCTGGTGGCCGTGTGCGCGGGTTCTGACCTGATGCATCCACTGGGTGCGCTGGTGGTAGGCGGTGTTGCGGGTGCCATCTTTGTGGTCATGTTCACGCTGACACAAAACAAATGGAAGATTGACGATGTTCTGGGCGTTTGGCCCTTGCATGGCCTGTGCGGCACCTGGGGCGGCATCGCTGCGGGTATTTTTGGCGCGAAGGCCCTGGGTGGATTGGGTGGTGTCAGCCTGGGTGCCCAGCTGATAGGCACGGCCATGGGGGTTATCTGGGCGTTGTTAGGCAGCGTTGTTGTCTATGGTATTTTAAAAGTCACCATGGGGCTGCGCCTGAGTCAGGAGGAAGAGTTTGACGGCGCAGACTTGTCCATCCACAAGATCAGCGCTTCGCCTGAACGCGAAGCCAACTGGTAGCGCTTGAAAGCGTAGCCAAGCCTGGCACCCGCAAAACGGGCAGACAGATTTAGACGGGATCGACTCCGATAGGTTCGACCGCCAGCAACAGGCCGGTCTGCACGGCCAGGGGCAACCAGGCATTGAAGTCCAGCCCCGGTGCTGACTGCAGTGCGGTATCCAGCGAACCACCGATCCGCAGTGCGGCGAGCAACCCGGCTTCGCCAGACAAGGCCTCACGCACTCGCGGCTGGTGGCCCATGCGCCAGACAACAGCGTCTTCAGCTGTGCGGTCATTCAGCTTGCGGCTGACCCCATCAAATACTGGCGAGTCCGCAAGATGAGCCGTGATGATGCTAACGACGGGCCATAGGCTGCACACCACCTGGCAACCCGGTGCCAACACCAATCGCAGCCTCTCGGGGTCCCCTGTCATCAGCCACTGAAACGTGGCCGGATCAGCGGCCCGGTCAGCACGCCCCGCGCTGGCGTGCATGGCCCACTCCACCCGTGCAACGTCTGGCAAATACGGCTCATCGGCAAGCTGCTCACTGGCATGCACAAAGTCAGCCAGAACACCGCCCCACTGCGCAAGGTCGCCTTTGACGGGCGGACTTGCATGCCAGAAGGCGCGGGCCAACGCCGCAAAACTCTCGTCGCCGAGCAGCTGGGCAAGCACCGGGTAGGCAGACTGCAACACCCGCTCGGCCAATGCACGCGCATTCATCTGGTAAGCCTTTAGGCCCCTGTAGTCTGTATCTACTACATAGTTTGCTATCTTTTTTATACCATTGTCTGAAGGCAGCGAGAACAACGCGCCCACCAGCGCCTGCTGCTGGGTTGCCAACCTACTCATGCTCATGCTCATGGTGCAAGCTCCGACCGGGTTGGGTCACCGTACGCGCAACGGCTCTGGCACGGTCCGCCTCATCGAGCAACACATCCAACGCCGGAACATCGGTGTCCCACTCAATCAGTGTGGGCACTTGGCCGAATCGCCGCACAGCATGTTGATAAATCTGCCAGACGGGCTCGCACACGCGACTGCCGTGGTCGTCAATCACGATATTGCCGTGCTCGTTGTTCACGTGGCAATGTCCCGCAAGGTGCAACTCGCCCACACACGAAGCCGGTATGGCGTCCAGCCACTCCATGCAGCGCGTTGCTGGGTCACCCGGATCTCCGGCAATTTGCGCATTCAATGCGTTGACGTAAATATTGTTGACGTCCACCAGCAGGCTGCAGCCCGTGCGTCGCGACAGCGCGATCAGAAAATCCGCCTCAGAAAGCAGTGCTTCTGCCTCATCGTCACGATACGGCTGTTTCCACGCGATATAGGCAGAGAGGTTTTCGACCATAAAGGGCTGGTTAAGCCGGTCCTGCACCTTCTGAACGTTGGCACACAACACGTCAAGCGCTTCGTGGCTAAAAGGAAGGGGAAGCAGGTCGGCTGCGTGCACGATGCCCGTTCCATGGGCCGCGCGTGAAAAACAGGCATGGTCGCTGACGAGGATGGGTTCTATGCGCTGCACCAGGCTGGCAAGCTGATCAAGATGCCAGTCGTCAATGCCAATGGCCGAGCCCAGCGACAAACCGACCCCATGCAGGCTCACCGGATAGCTCTGGCGACCCCGCTCCAGCACGGCCAGCGCGGCACCGCCTTGGGCAAAGAAATTTTCCGAATGAACTTCCAGAAAATCAAGCGTGGGCAGGCGCTCCAGCAGCTCCCGGTAATGCCGATGCCGCCAGCCGATACCCGCCTTCAGGCCGCTGTCAGAGGCCGCCTCTGACGGACCTCGGGACACGGTGGCGGACCCTGAACTCACAGAAACAAGGAATCGTTGAAACGCCGTGATTCAACTCTTCTTCATGCCCTTGGCTTCTTCCATGGACAAGCCTTTCATGCTCTTGCAGGTGCCCTTGGCAACATATTTCCACTCGCCCTTGTCATCACTGACCTTGGACTGGCCGGCGCAGGAATGGCTGCCCGAGAGATTGGCGCAGTCGTTTTGACCGGCTTTGGCGATGCCAAAACACTTCTCTTTCTCCTGGGCAACAGCGGGGGCTGCAACAAAGGCGAGGGACATCAGGGAGGCTGCCGCAGCAGCAATCATGGCACGTTGGTTCATTTGGGACACTCCAAAAAAGACAGGTTGATAAATAAAAACCAATCAGAACGGGCCGCTTGCAGCACGTGTTGCCAACTGGTTTAGCCTTGGTCAGGCCAGCAATGACTTTCTTACACGCCCCGGCTGATACTTTGTGGCTTCAGGATCAATCACGCACACGGCCACGCCACGCCAAGTCCCTTCATAATAGGCGAGCACGGGAAAACGGCAACCCTATTCTCACCCCCCAACCCAAGGCACAACGCATTGTCAGAATCGAGTCCGTCGCCGGTGGCCACTTTCGGGCAGCAATTGGTCGGCCATCGCGACTACCTGATGCGCTTCGCCCGGCTGCAGTTGCGCAATGACGCCTGGGCCGAAGACGCAGTGTCAGAAACCCTGCTGGCGGCGCTAGCCAAGCCTCAGTCGTTTGGAAACCGGTCGCAGTTAAAAACCTGGCTGGTAGGCATACTCAAACACAAGATCGTGGATGCCCTGCGGCATCACAGCCGCGAAGCCTGCATTCTGGACGCGGGCGAAGATGACGATACCGACCCGATTGACTACATCGGATTCAAGGCCGACGGGCATTTTTCTCAGGCTCCCGCCGAATGGGGCAACCCGGTCGAGCAAGTCAACAGCCGCCAGTTTTTCGAAGTGCTCGACGCCTGTGCCAACAAGCTTCCGGCCATCCAGGGCCGGCTTTTCCTGATGCGTGAGTGGCTGGAGCTGTCGAGCGAAGAAATCTGTAAGGAATTGGCTTTGACGCCGACCAATCTTTATGTCCAGTTGCACCGTGCGAGATTGCGGCTGCGCGAATGTCTTGAACTGAACTGGTTTGCCAACCCCAAAGCCCCATGATCCGCCTCAAACGCTCCTGCAAAGATGTCACGGCGCTCGTCATTGCGCGTGAGGACCGCGAGTTGCCGCTGGTTGACCGGCTGGCAGTCAGAGTTCATATGACGATCTGCTCGGCTTGCCCCAGGTTTGAGCGCCAAATCCTCACCATGCGCAATGCGATGAAGCCTTGGCAAAATTACGAAAACGACGCGGGGTCGAGTGAGTCGTTTCCGCGTTGAGGTTTGGGCGTAACTTTGTGGCGCACGCGTGCCCTAGTTGACACCGCTCGTCGGATTTAACAAAAAAGTTGGCGATTTTTTCAACTTAACGCATAATAGGGTTGTATTGCCGAGAATCGGCGTACGAGTTTGCGGTGTCTAGTCAGTTTCCCGTCTGCTTTAGTCTTTGACTAGTTTGTTGATTGTGGGTTGATAGTGGTGATCGGACTCCATCGCGTTTTTGAGTTATTTTCAGGAGTCCTTTCATGGGCAACAAACTTTACGTGGGCAACCTGCCCTATTCCTTCCGTGATGAAGACCTGCAGCAAGCCTTTGCTGCACACGGCACCGTTTCCAGCGCCAAGGTGATGATGGAGCGCGACACCGGTCGCTCCAAGGGCTTTGGTTTTGTCGAAATGGGCAGCGACGCGGAAGCGCAGGCTGCCATCAGCGGCATGAACGGCCAATCCTACGGCGGCCGCGGCCTCGTGGTGAACGAAGCCCGTCCGATGGAAGCCCGTCCCCCGCGTAGCGGTGGCGGCTTCGGCGGCGGCGGCGGTGGTGGTGGTGGCGGCTACGGTGGTGGTGGCGGTGGCCGCAGTGGCGGCGGCGGTGGTGGCTACGGCGGTGGCCGTAACAGCTACTAATCG
>JANOAP010000099.1:0-3182 GCA_031411175.1 Rhodoferax sp.
GGCGAAGATGGTAGCCGCGATCAGCAGCGTGAACAGCATGGCCGTGGTGCGCGCAGATTCAATGAGCACTTCACGCACGACCCTGAACGTGAGCCGACCGCGAGCCAGCGCAAACAGGAAAGCGCCCGAGGCACCAATGCCGGCGCCCTCGGTGGCGGTGAAGATACCGCCATAGATACCACCCAGCACCACGATGACCAGCAAAAGGACGCCCCAGATGCCGCGCAATGCGGCCCAGCGCTGCGGCCATGTAGACCGTTCGCCCGCAGGCGCATGCTCTGGGTCATGCCGGGTCATCAGCACAATGCACAGCATGAGTAATGCAGCAGTGAGCAGGCCCGGAATGACGCCGGCAGCAAACAGCTTGCCAATGTGGGTTTCGGTCACGATGCCGTAGATCACCATGATGGTGGACGGTGGAATCATGATGCCGAGGGTTCCGCCAGCCGCCATGACGCCGGTCGACAGTGAATCGCTGTAGCCTAGTTTTTTCATCGACGGGTAGGCCACTTTGCTCATGGTGGCTGCCGTGGCAATTGAAGAGCCGCAAATCGCACCAAAGCCGGCGCAGGCAATCACCGTGGCATGGGCCAGGCCGCCGCGCACGTGGCCAATAAAGGTGTAGGCGGCATGAAAGAGTTCATGCGCCAGTCCCGCGCGGGCCACAAAATTGCCCATCAGGATAAAAAGAGGAATCACAGACAAGGTGTAGGCAAAGCCGGTCTCATGGACGACTTGGGCTGCGCTGGCCAGGGCCGGCATCCAGCCGCGCGTCAGGCCCATGCCGGCGATGCCGACCACGCCCATCGCAAAGGCCAGCGGAATCCGAAACAGGGCAAGAACGAAGATGGCAAGGAAGCCCAGCAAGGCGGCGGTCACAGCGCAGCCCCTTCGTGTTCTTCAAGGTCGCGTTGGGGGTAGACCACCAGCAGCGCGTGAATCACGCCGGTCAGGGCACATAAAAGACTCATGCCGTAGACAAAAGGGTATTTGGGAATGTGCAGTTGTGCGGTGGTTTCCCCAGACCCGGCGAAGTCATTGCCGGTGCGCCACATCAACCAGGCCAGGCCCAGCATGGCTGTTGCGCACAAGGCCTGCACAATCGCGCGCTGCGCCCGCCGGAAGCCGGGGCTCAGGAAACCATCCAGTGAGTCGAAGACTACATGCTCGCCCTTGAGCGACACCAGTGGCAGCGCGGCAAAGATGACCATCACCATCAGCAGTTCGGTCATTTCCAGGGACCCGGGGATCGAGTTGGAAAGCAGCTTGCGCCCACCCACATCAAAGAAGGTGAGTGCCATGATGGCAAACAGCGCGATGGCCGCGACGACGCCGCAAGCTGCTTCAATGTTCTTTTTCAATTCAGGTAACTCTCAAAATGAAAGGCGGTACCCGCTTCCAAAAGCGGGTACCGCCTGGTCGCGTTGCAGTAGGCCCAAGCGCCTAATTACTTCTGCAGGCTGGCGATTTCCGCACGGAACTCGGTCAGAACGCTGGAGGCGTTCTTCAAACCCTTGGCATCTGCCGCTGCTGCCCAGTCGCGTTCAAGCTTGTTGATGCGCACTGTCACTTCGCTGACCAGGGCAGGGTTGGCCTTGGTGATTACGACGCCATTCTTCTGCATGGACTGCAGGGCCAGTCCATCTACATGATCCCAGGACTTGCCGAACATGCGGGCCACCGTATCACCCGAGATGGCGTCAACAGCCTTCTTCTCGTCGGCAGTGAGCTTGTCGTATTTGGCGGGGTTCATCATGAAGACAAAGCTTGTGTTGTAAAGGCCGCCCGGGAAGGTGGTCGCGTACTTGATAATCTTGTCAATTTTGAAGGAGTCGGTCGATTCGGCCGGGAACAGCGTTCCGTCCATCACGCCGCTGGACAGCAGCTCATAGGAATCTGTGGCCGGCTTGAGCGTGACGTTCATGTTCAAGGCTTTGGAGATCTCGTTCACCATGCCGCCACCCACGCGGAACTTCATGCCCGAGAGGTCTTCGACGCGCACGATAGGCCGCTTGGTGTTGAATACGATGCCGGGGCCATGGGTGAAATAGGCCAGGACTTTCACGCCCTGACGCTGATGCTCGGCGGCAAATTCGGCGTGTCTGGATGCAACGCGATTGAAGGCCACAGAGATAGTTTCAGATTTTTCACCTAGGAACGGAAACTCGGCCATCTGCGTGGCCACGAAGCGGCCGGGCGTGTAGCCGTGCACCGTAAACGAGACATCGGCAAGGCCGTTCTTGACGGCATCCATCGTGCCGGGGGGCGCAGCCACGGCGCGGGGCAGGATGTTGCACTTCATCTTGCCGACGGTATTTTTCTCCAGCAGGTCACACCACTCCTTTTGGGCCACGCTCAGCCCATGGGTTGGGGGAACCCAACTTGAGACTGTGAGTACCGTCTGGGCACCAGCCTGACCTGCGAGCAAAACCGCAGTGGCGGCGATAGAAAGTGGAAACAGTTTCATGCGATGACTCCTGATAATTTGGTGCAGCCACACTGTAATGCAGGCACCGTGGCGCGGGCGTCCATGTTTACCCGAATTAACCGACCGTGCGGTTGATGAATTGTTTCGCTGTGACACGACACGGCACGACGCGATGTAGATATATAATAGACAAAAAAGCACGGTCGTTCTATTTTGTTTATTTCACCCGTTGTCACCCGCGTTAAGCCCGTTTGACGGGGTGCCGAATAGAATGTTGAAGTTGACGCACACGTCAATCATCAAGCCCTACACAATTTGAAACTCTGGAGTTGAAGCCATGAAAGTACTGGTCCCCGTCAAACGCGTGGTGGACTACAACGTGAAGGTCCGCGTGAAGTCGGACAACACGGGAGTAGACATTGCCAACGTCAAGATGAGCATGAACCCGTTTGACGAAATCGCAGTAGAAGAAGCGGTTCGTCTGAAAGAAAAGGGTGTGGTCACCGAAGTCATCGCCGTCTCCTGCGGCGTCACCCAATGCCAGGAAACCCTGCGCACCGCCATGGCCATCGGCGCCGACCGCGCCATCCTGGTGCAAACCGACGTCGAACTCCAACCCCTGGCCGTGGCCAAACTGCTCAAGGCCCTGCGCGAGAACGGCATCCGGATTCCGCCGCCGCAACGCGCCGCCGAGCCGGTAGCGCCGCCGGTTGAAGCGGCGCAGAGCGGTTCGTAGGGGCGGGTCTTTATAATC
>JANOAP010000100.1:0-5870 GCA_031411175.1 Rhodoferax sp.
CCACAGGCAGGCTCATGGTGTAGGTCCAGTGAAATGCGTTGCCACGCGACTCACCCAGTGCTTCGCCGACGACATCGTCGGCGCGCCCGGTGTATTTGCCATCGGCCAGCTTTTTCAACCGCCACACCCGCTTCTGCCGGGTGCCGTCGGAGTACGTGAAATCCTCGTCCAGCACGCCGTCTGCCCCCTGCCAGCTGCAATTCATCACCACGGTGAAGCGCTTGACGACTTTGCCCGAGCGGTCGGTGAAAACACCGTAAGCATCCAGTGTGCCGTTGAAGTAGCTGCTAAGGTCCAGCACCGGTTTTTCAGCGGCGTAGTCCACAATTTTCTGCGTGCCGCAGCCGGACAATGTGGCCAGCGCAAGAGCGCTGGTGGCGAGTGCAAGACGTCGTTTCATAGGGTGTTCTTTCAAAAATAAATGGGGCATCAACGGGCCGCGCTCACACGGCTTTGCCGGGCACCGATGCCGGGCGGATGATCAGTACATACAGAGCCGTCAACGCCGCCAGCTTGAGCACGCAAGGCACAACGCAATACGCCGTGACCAGCGCCTGCAGTGCGGCCTCGCTGCGAACGCCGGGGGCGTAGCCAAAGGCTCCAAGCAGCGGCAGTGCCAGGCCCGCGGCCAGAGCCAGATTGAGCTTGGTTGCGAAATTCCACCAGCCAAAGTACGCGCCCTCAGCCCGGCCCCGGTCTCCGGTCTCAAAAATGACGCCAGCCAGCAAGGCTGGGGGCAATGCCAGGTCGGTGCCCAGGGCCACGCCCGCCAGGGCACACACGGCAATAAAGCCGACTGTGTCGCCAGCGCCCAGCTGCGTCGCGAAGGCAAACACCACCACGCTCAAAACCATGCCCACACCCCAGGTGCGCGCCAGCCCGATGTGTTGCACCAGCTTGAGCCATAACGGAATGGTCAGTGCCGCGCACAAAAAATAGCTGCCCAGAAAAACCGGCTCCATCGCCTGCGGTGCCTGCAACCGATCCTGTACAAAAAACAGGATCAACGTGGCCGGTATGGCGCTGGCAATACCATTGAGCATGAACACCAGCAGCAGCCGGCGAAACGCAGGGTTGGAAAATGGCAAGCCTATGTGGGCCGTCTTGACGGTGGGGGGGGTTTGGGGCTGGGCGGCTTGGGTCCAGGCGGCCCAGCCGACAGCCAGCGTGAGCGCAAACAGCGCAACCGTCCCCGGCAATCCGAAGGCCACGGGTGCCACGGAGGCCAGCAGCACACCCAGCAGGCCCAGCCCCTCGCGCCAGGCCACAATGCGACTGCGCTGGGTCTCATCCCCGCCCAGCATGGCACCCCAGGACTGGTGCGCCACGCTCACGGCGCTGTAGGCCGCATAGGTCAGCACCAGCAGCACGGTGACCCAAATCAGCAGGGCTTGCGGGCCGCTCGCCAGGGGGAAAAACAGCCCGGCAAACCCGAGAGCCAGCAGCAACGCGGCCACGGCGCTAAACACCAGCACCGCGCGGCTGGATCTTGCGAACAGGCGGTCACTCCAGCGGCCCAACACAGGGTCGATGACCGCGTCAAACAGCCGCGCCCCCAGCAAAATCGCGCCCAGCGTGGCCAGTGGCACGCCAAATTCACGTGCATAGTGGTTGGGCAGAATCACATACAGCGGCAGGGCCACGAACGCCAGCGGCAGACCCATCAGGCCATAACGCAGTCCGTCGCGCCAGCCGCTGAACTGGGTTGGGCTCATGCCGGCGCCTGTGTCAGCAGAGCCTTGCGCATGGCGGGCTCCGATGTGGCATCTGACAGCCAGATGCCAAAAAACAACCGGGCAAACTCGGGATCCAGAATATCGCCCTTGGGCTTGCCATTCACCAGAAAGCTGGCACCCGCCCCCGGCTTGTGGATGCCGGTGATGCGGTCCCCTGATTTGACATCCGGGAAGATGGCCGCCATGGCGGCTTGCCAGGCTTGGGCCTGCTGCGCCGTGAATTTGGTCTGGCGCAGCATTTCGTCGATAGACCGTTTGGCAATGGCGGCACCGTCCAGGCTGCGCAGGTAGATCAGTTGCAAGGCAAAGGGATGCTGCGCGTACCGGCTGGCCTCAAAGGCGGGCGTGACCCAGAGGCTGGCGTTGTAGATGTCCAGTCCCCAAAACGTGAGCTTGGCCGTGCCAGACAGCCGGCCCGTGGGCAGCTCGGCCCGCAACTCGCCTGGCAGCGCCGCCGAGCCCGTGCCGATGCCCGCGCTGGCGTTGTCTGCAACGGCCTGCGCCCGCGCAGGCATCGTCGTGGCGCAGCCCAGCGCGGCAAGCACGGCGACCAATGCCCATATCGGCATTTTTTCCCGAAATTGGGAGGGTTTTATGCCTCTAGCCTTTGTAGAGCGTGCTTGCATAGCTATCGTTTTTGTAGTGTGTACTGCACCACATCAATGTTTTTCTCGGTAAATGCGGCCTCGCAATACGCCAGGTAAAACTCCCAGATGCGGATGAATCGCTCATCAAATCCGGTGGCCAGTACCTTTTGCTTTTCAGCCATGAACTTCTCGCGCCAGCGCTTGAGGGTTTCGGCGTAATCCAGGCCAAATGCAAACTCGTCAACCACGTCAAAGCCCGCCGCCTTGGCCTGCGCCCGGAACTCGCGCGGGCAAGGCAGGCAGCCGCCGGGAAAGATGTACTGCTGGATGAAATCGGTGGAGTTCACGTAGCGGTCAAACAAAGCATCGTCAATCACAATGCTTTGCACGCAGGCACGGCCACCGGGCTTGAGCAACCGGTTGACCGACTGAAAGTAGGTTGGCCAAAATTCACGGCCAACGGCTTCCACCATTTCAATGGAGCAAATGGCGTCAAACGGCGCGTCCTGAATATCGCGGTAGTCCTGCAGCCGTAGGTCTGACGTGGCCCCCACGCTTGTCACTGCGTGTACTGCGCTGCCCCCCTGGGGGGCCCTCGCGCCTTGGGGCGGCCCGGCGTCGCTCGCGCTGGAGACTCCTAAGCGCCGCATGCGTTCGCGCGCAAAGGCGAGCTGCTCGGTGCTCAACGTGACGCCGGTCATTGATGCCGCAAATTCTGTGGTGGCCATCTCGGCCAGTGCGCCCCAGCCGCAGCCAATTTCCAGCACGCGGTCGCCGGGCTTCACACCCGCCATGCTCAGGGCCCGCCGCACCTTGGCATCCTGCGCCTGCTGCATGGGCTGGGCCAAATCGTCACCGAACAGGGCCGATGAGTAGTTCATCGTGTCGTCCAGCCACAGTTCATAAAACGCGTTCCCCAGGTCGTAATGCGCGTGGATGTTTTTCTGGCTGTTGGTTTTGGTGTTGCGGTTCAGCAGGTGTTTGATGCGGTACAGCAAGCGACCGGCCCATGAGCCATACACCACGTCTTCCACCTGCTTGCGGTTGGCCACCAGCACACGCAGCAGCTCGGTCAGGTTGGGGCTGCTCCAATCGCCCGCAATGAAGCTTTCGGCAAACCCAATGTCCCCGGACTTCAGCGCGGCTCTGCAGCAGTTCCAGTTATTCAGCCGCAGGGCCGCATGGGGTTGTGTGCCGGGGCTGCCGAAACACTGCGTGCTGCCATCCGGCATTTGCACGGCAAGGCTGCCTACCGACAGGCGCTGCAGCAGTTTCAGCACTGTGCGAGCGGCGGCGGGTGTGCCTTGCGGAATGGCGAAGGGCGATGCGAGAGACGTGTTGAATGTGCTGTTCATCTTGCAGGTTGTCAGGTTAGGTTTGAAATCTGGCGAGTCAGGTTTGGCGAGTCACCAGGGCTGCTGGTGGTACGGGCTTGCGGAAGAAATGGATTCGCTTGAGCCACAATTTCACGGCCTGCCAGTGAATGCGTGCCACCACACCCAGGGTCATGGCCGGGTAACGCCACAGGGCAGTGCGGATCGACTGTGCCGTGACCGTCTCCAATCGCCCGCTCACGCTGGTCTGGATCAGCGGGCCATCAGCATCGTCATAGTCAATGCGCGCCATCGTGCGTGAGCCGTGGGGCGTGTCGGCAGGCTGCAGGTTCAGCATGAACCGGAAACGGTAGCCACCTTCAACCGGGCAAAACGGCGACACGTGAAAGGCCTTGTTGGTGCGCAGCTCATGCCCATAGCGGGGCTGGTCCAGCAGGTAGGTGTGGCGTTCGCCGAAGGTGTTGTTGACCTCCACTACGATCGCGCGCAGGCTGCCGTCGCTGCGGTGGCAGTACCAGAAACTCACCGGCTTAAAGGTGTAGCCCCAGACCCTGGGGTAGCAGTGCAGCCAGGCTTCGCCGTTGGCGTCCAGAATGCCCTGGCTGTGAAGCAGCTCATCCAGCCAGGCCAGGGCGCCCCCCTGCTCTGGCCCCCGGCCATCGCCATGGTCGCAGTCATAAAAACTCAGCGCTGCCCGGCGATTGACGGCCAGTGCGGTGGTCGCCGGGTCGTGAAGCGACCGCATGGGCAACATCAAAAAATAGGTGCCGTAAACAAAGGCGTTTCGCGCCGGGCGCAAGCGCGTGTGACGCACTTCTCCGAAGCCGATGAGGGGCCTGGGTGTCGCAGGGATCATCACTGGCGTACCTTCGTGCTGCGCACTGCGGTGCGAGCTTGCCCGCATGGTGAAGACCATGCTTCGCATGTCGTGCGGCCCGGCGTGGCGATCATGCCCATCCCTCTTCACGCTTTTCAATCTCGGCCAGCAGGCTGCGGGCTACGCCCAGGCCCGCTTTGAGGCCGTCCTCATGAAACCCGTAGCCCATCCAGGCACCACAGAAATAGGTGTGCTGTTTACCTTGCAGCGTGGGCACGCGCGTTTGCGCCTGAATGGCCGCCAGATCGAATACCGGGTGGGCGTAGTCGAACTCACCCAGCACATGCTGCTTCGCAATCTCACGTGCCGGGTTAAGGGACACCACCACCGGCTGGGTGAACGGCACCGGTTGCAGTTTGTTGATGAGGTAGTGCAGGCAAACCTGAGGGCTCTGCGCTTGCGACGGGTTACGGGCTGTGCCAGCCTGCGGCGAGCGCTCGTAGTTCCACGCCGCCCAGGCTTTTTTGTTGGCGGGCAGCACAGATGAATCGGTGTGCAGCACGGCCCGATTGGGGTGGTAGCGGATCGCACCAAGGGTTTGCGCCTCGGGCACAGACGCATCGGCCAGCAGCGCCAGAGCCTGGTCTGAATGGGTGGCAATCACCACCTTGTCAAAGGGTTCGGTGCGCCCGTCGGTGATGATGCGCACGCCGTTGGCGTCACGCTCAATGCGCCGCACAGGGGTGTTGAGGCGTTTGTCGGCAATGCCCGCCGTGATTTTTTCAACGTAGTGTCGTGCACCGCCCTTGACGGTCCACCACTGGGGCCGGTTGCTGAGCTGAATCAGGCCGTGGTTGTGGCAAAACCGGATCATGGTGGCGACGGGGAATTGCAGCATCTGGTCCAGCGGACAGCTCCAGATGCAGCCGATCATCGGCAAAAAGTACCAGTCGCGAAATTCGTCAGAAAACGCGTGGCGGCGCAGAAACTCGTCCAGCGGCTGCATCAGGTCGGCGTCGCGCCCGGCTTGCGCCAACTGCGTTGCCATGGTGTTGAAGCGAACCACGTCGCGCAGCATGCCCAGAAAGCGCAAGTTAACGAGGTTGCGGCGTTGCGCGAAAACGGTGCTCAAGCTGGTGCCACTCCATTCCAGCATGTCGCCAGCCCGCGCGGTGGATGGGTTTCGGGGGGTTTTCACTGAAAACGACATGTCCGAGCGTGCGGTTTCCACCTCCAGGTCGGCCAGCAGGGCGATCAGATGGGGGTAGGTGCGTTCGTTGAACACCAGGAAGCCGGTGTCCACGCCGTGAGTGACTTCAACTCTGCCGCCACTTGTGCTCGCTGGCAGCGTGATATCCACCGTATGGGTGTGGCCGCCAAAGTAGAACCCCGCTTC
>JANOAP010000101.1:0-6253 GCA_031411175.1 Rhodoferax sp.
GCGTCAGGCCGCAAAAGCGGGCCGACTGGCCACGAACGCTTCAAAGCCATCGGCCGCCAGGGGTCGACTGAACAGATAGCCCTGGTAGGCGTTGCAGCCCTGGGCCGCCAGAAAATCGCGTTGCGCTTCGGTCTCCACTCCCTCGGCGATGACGCTCAGGCCCAGGCTTTCGGCCAGCACGATGACCATTTTCGCAATGGCGGCATCGTTGGGGTCAATCAGGATGTCGCGCACAAAGCTTTGGTCAATCTTGAGTTGCTCCAGCGGCAGCCGCTTCAGGTAGGACAGTGATGAATATCCCGTGCCGAAGTCATCCAGGGAGAACCCCACACCGACAGCTTTTAGCGCCGTCATTTTGGTGATGACATCTTCAATATTGGCAACCAGCAGCCCCTCGGTCAGCTCGAGTTTGAGCCTTTGCGCGTTGGCCCCGGTATTCGCCAGCGCTGCCAGCACCTGGCTCACAAAGTCAGGCTGATGGAACTGCCGCGGGCTGACATTGACGGCGACGGTCAGATTCGACATGGCGGGCTGGGTTGCCCAGACGGCCAGTTGGCGACAGGCGGTTTCAAGCACCCAGTGACCCAGTGGCAGGATCAGGGCGGTCTCTTCGGCGACCGGAATGAACTCGGCGGGTGACACAAACCCGCGCTGCGGATGCTGCCAGCGCAGCAATGCTTCGGCACCAATGCGCTCGCCCGCGCGGGTGACCTGGGCCTGATAGTGCAACATGAACTGATCTTGGGTCAGTGCTTCACGCAGGCCCTTTTCCAGCGCCGCGCGCTCGGTCATCAGCGTGTGCATGCGTGGGTCGAAGAAATGCACCGCATTGCGGCCGGCATTTTTGGACTGGTACATCGCCAGGTCAGCGCGTTTCAGGGGCTCATCAATGGTTTCGGGCTGTTCGCCGAACAGCGTAACGCCAATGCTGGCCGTGTTTCTGTGCGCGTAATCGCCGAGCTCGTACAACTGGTCCAGTGTGGCCAATATTTTTTGTGCCACGGTATCGGCTTGTGTCGTGGCTTCCAGCCGGTCTTCGCTGAGGTCGTCAAGCATCACCACGAACTCATCACCGCCCAACCGGGCCACGGTGTCTCCCTCGCGGATACAGGTGCTCAGCCGCTGCGCCACCTGCTGCAGCAACTGGTCACCCACAAAATGGCCATGCGTGTCGTTGAGAACCTTGAAGTTGTCCAGGTCTACAAACAAAAGCGCACCGTTTCGCTTGTGGCGTGCCCGCGCGGCGATGGCATGCTCCAGCCGGTCCATCAGCAACCGGCGGTTAGGCAACTGGGTCAGCGGATCAAAAAATGCCAGACTCTGGATTTGCTCCTGTGCGGCCTTGCGGTCGGTGATGTCCTGGGCGATGCCCACGGCGCACACCGGCTGGCCATCCTGACTCCTCTGTATTTCGGCCTTCTGGCGAATCCAGTGCAGCGCACCGTCTACCAAAATGCGATGCTCAAAGTCAAACTCGACGCCCTTACCGACCCCTTCCAGTGCCCGGACCATTCTGCTGCGGTCAGCCGGGTGAATTCTTGAGAAAAACGCAACCTGGGTTTCCTCCTGCCCTGGCGACAATCCGAAAATGCGACATGTCTCACCAGAGAAGCTCAGGGCATCTGTGGCCACGTCGTAGGTCCAGCTGCCAATTTTTGCCACGGCCTGGGCTTGCTGGAGTCGAGTCCGGTTTTCCTCCAGGTCCCGGGTCCTGTGTGTCAGGCTGACACCCAGATCGCCCAGCTCGGTCAGTCGGGTTTGATAAGCACGCACCACCGACGCAATCAACAGAGCGGCAACGATACAGATGGTCCCCTGCACTACGCCGTACATGCCTATCAAGGCCGGCACATAGGCTGGCAGCACGCCCGCCATCTCACCCACGGCAAGCAAGGCAATGACCAGCGTGGTTAACGCAGCCACGACCTTGGCAGCACGGGCACTGACGAGCAGCCCTACACTGAGAATGATCACCGGGTAGGCAAAGACAATGGGCGTGCGCAGCCCACCATTGAAAATCGCAATGCCGGTGACGATCACCCAGACGCCATAGGTCAAGGTATGGATGGCGGCTTTTGTCTTGCCCCGCGCCAGCATGACCCATGCCATGGCAGCTATGACGGCCAGTACACATGGCCCCACGGCACGCGCCGTTTGCGATGGCGCAAACAAGGCGATCACGATCAGGAAGCAAACGTCACCCAGCAGAACCGTGGTCACAAACAGCTTGAGATACACCAGCGAAGGAATCCACGAACTCGGGTTGTCACTTGTTTCGCCCGCCCCGGTGGCGGGTGCTGTAGGGGGCGGGTGCAGATTCTGTCGACTGTTGTGCGAGACCGGGGGCATTGGAGGTTCTATCCTCAATTTCGCGCTGGAATGGGCGGACGCACCGCCCCCAGATGGGTGCCCCCGTCCAGGTGCAGCAGTTCGCCCGTCATGGTCCGCGCGCCGGTGACAAGCCAGACGATGGCTTCGGCCACGTCTTCGGGGGTGCTGGCACGTTGCAGTGGCGACGTTGCCTCGGAAATGGCCTTGATCTTCTCAAAGGCTTCCTGGCCCATGCCATCCACAAACCAGCGCGACGTTATGAGTGCCGGACACACCGCATTGACCCGAACGTCAGGCGCCAGCGCACGGGCCAGGTACAGCGTCATTGAGTTCACCGCGCCCTTGGACGCGATGTAGGGCACCGACGAGCCAACACCCAGCGAACCGGCAATGGACGACACGTTGACCACTGACCCTTTGGCTGCTTTCAGATACGGCGCGCAGGCACGCACCATCTGGAAGCCACCCACGGTGTTGACGGCATAGATGCGCTGGAAGACGTCCATGTCCAGTACATCCCAGTTCGCTACACCGGTGAATGTGCTGATGCCCGCGTTATTGACCAGCGCGTCAATCCGGCCCCAGCGGGCCACTGCTGCCTGCACCAAAGCCTTGCAATCGGCATCCACAGCCACATCACCCTGGACCAGCAAAGTGTCAGCACCCGTCGCCTGGCATGCAGCCTGCGACGCCCGGGCTTCGGCTTCGCTTCGCGAGTAGTTGACCAGCACGTTGTAGCCCCGCTGGGCCAGCTGGAGCGTTGTCGCGGCCCCCACGCCAGTACCTGACCCGGTGATAAGCGCAACTTTGCGTTCAGTCATGACATCTCCCTGCAAAATTCCGCGATCATAGGGCAACGAATGGCGGTGTTCCCCAGAAGCAGGGCCTGACCAAGTACGGGCAGCCTTGTGCCAGCCTGCGTTTCACTTTCTTCAATGTGCCGCCACGGGGGCCCGGTCAGCCACATAGGCCTCAAAGCCGGCGGCAGGCAATGGTCGGCTGAACAGGTAGCCCTGATAGGTCTTGCAGCCCTGCCGCGCCAGAAAGTCCCGTTGCGCCTCGGTTTCCACACCTTCGGCGATGACGGCGAGACCCAGACTGTCTGCCAGGACAATGACCATTTTTGAGATGGCCGCATCGTTGGGATCAATCAGGATGTCGCGCACGAAACTCTGGTCGATCTTGAGTTGCTCCAGGGGCAGCCGCTTCAGGTACGACAGCGACGAGTAGCCGGTACCGAAATCGTCGAGTGAAAACCCGACGCCTGCCCCTTTCAAAGACGTCATTTTGGAGATGACGTCTTCGATGTTGGAGACCAGTAAACCTTCCGTGAGTTCCAGCTTCAGACGATGCGCACTGGCTCCCGTGCGCGAAAGCGCCATCAGCACCTGGTCCACGAAATCACTTTGATGAAATTGCCTGCGCTGACGTTGACGGCAACAGTCAGGTCGGCCATGGCAGAGTTGGCGGCCCACACCGCCAATTGTTTACAGGCGCTTTCCAGCACCCAATATCCCAAAGGCAGGATCAAACCCGTCTCTTCTGCCACCGGAATGAAGTCCGCAGGCGATATGAAGCCTCGCTGCGGATGCTGCCAGCGTAATAGGGCTTCAGCACCAATGCGTTGACCGGAACTGGTCACCTGCACCTGGTAGTGCAGCACAAACTGGTCTTGCGCCAGGGCCTCCCGCATGCCAACTTCAAGCGCCGCGCGCTCGGTCAGCTCCGCATACATCCGGGGGTCGAAAAACTGCACCCGGTTGCGGCCTGCCGTTTTGGACTGGTACATGGCCATGTCGGCCCGCTTGAGAGGCTCGTCAATACTCTCGGCCTGATCACCAAACAGGGTGACGCCGATGCTGGCTGTGCTTCTGTGAGCGTGGGTACCTAGTTGATACGGCTCGTCCAGAATGGCAAGGATTTTTTTTGAGACGACATCGGCTTGGGCCAAGGCTTCCGCCCGGTTTTCGCTCAGGTTTTCCAGCATCACCACGAACTCATCGCCGCCCAGCCGCGCGACCGAGTCCCCTTCACGCATGCAGTCCGTCAACCGCTGCCCCACTTGCTGCAGCAGCAGGTCACCCATGAAGTGCCCGTGGGTGTCGTTCAGCACCTTGAAGTTGTCGAGGTCCACAAACAGAAGCGCGCCGTTGCGCTGGTGCCGTGCGCGGGCCGCAATAGCATGCTTCAGTCGGTCCATGAGCAGCCGCCGGTTGGGCAATTGTGTCAAGGGGTCATAAAACGCCAGGCTCTGGATTTGCTCTTCCGCAGCCTTGCGCTCGGTGATGTCCTGCACGATGCCGATGGCCCATAGGGGTGCGTCTTCTGCATCGGTCCGCATTTCAGCTTTTTGGCGAACCCAGCGGATGGAGCCATCAACCACAATCCGGTGCTCCAGGTCAAAGGTCGTGCCTTTGCGGATTTCGTCATACGCTGCCATCACGGCGCAGCGGTCCTGAGGATAGGTGCACGCCAGTAGAGCCTCGCGACCATCCCCCTTGCCGTTTGGCAAACCGAAGATCCGGCGGGTCTCGGAGGTCAGCCTGATCTCGCTGGACCCAAAATCGTAAACCCAGCTACCCACCTTTGCGACCGCCTGGGCCTGGTGCAACTGGGTCTTTCTGACCTCTAGGTCCAGCGTGCGGATTCTGAGCCTTCGGGCAAGACCGCCCAGATCCTTCAGGCGATTTTGATAGGCGCCCACTACCGCCGCAATCAGCAGCGCTGCAGAAACACAAACTGTGACCTGAACAAAGCCGTACATCACCGGTAAAGCGGGCACGTAGACAGGCAACACGCCATGGGTCTCGGCTACCGCCAGGCCTAAAATCAGCAGTGTTGTCAGTGCTGCCATCACCACGGCGACGCGGGCGCTGTTCAGGAACCCCAGCGCAATGATGATCAGCGGATATGCATAGACGATGGGGGTATGCACTCCGCCCACAAAGATGGCAATACCCGTCACGCCAAGCCAGACGCCAAACGACATGATGTCAATGGCAAACTTGATCTTGCCTCGCGCCGTCAGAACCCAGGCCACTACCGCAATCAGGGCCAGAACCAGCGGCCCGAGCACCCGTGAAAATGTGGGCTGCGCAAGCAGGGTGAGGGTCACCAGGAAACCGATGTCTCCTATCAAGACCGTGCCTATAAACAGCTTGAGGCAGACAACGGAAGGCTCCCACGACCTCGGGGTGTCGATCTGCTCGCCATGAAAAAGCGCGTCTTCGGACTGCGGATCCCTAATTTTCCGTCTCCTGATTTCTGGTCCAGCTTAGCTGTTACATCATAGTGCAGTATTTGTAGCGTTTTTTTCAATTCTGCTTTCGCAGTTAGTATCTTTCCCCATGAACACCTCACCCACAGGCCCGAACCAGCCCTTCAAAAACTTGGGCAGCAGTGCTGCACTATTTGCCGCAGCCGCCATCGCGTTCGGTGCGTGGTCAATGCTGGGCAGCACGGCGTCGGCTGAACAGGCCTTGCTGCTGCCCGCGCCAGTGTTTGAATCGGCACCTACTGCGCAGGGTCCGCAAACCGTGGTGTTTGCCGGGGGCTGCTTCTGGGGCATCCAGGCTGTGTTTCAGCACACCCAGGGCGTGCTGGAAGCCGTGTCGGGCTACGCGGGCGGCCAGCAGAAGGATGCCCAATACGAGGCCGTCAGCGGCGGCGGCACCGGCCATGCCGAGGCGGTGCAGGTGCGCTTTGACCCCAAGCTGGTGAGCTACGCGCAGTTGCTGCAAATCTACTTCTCGGTGGCCCACGACCCGACCCAACTCAACCGCCAGTACCCCGACGTGGGCACGCAGTACCGCTCGGCCGTGTTCACCACCACGCCGGGCCAAAAGCAGCTGACAGAGCGCTACATCGCCGAGCTGAACGCCGCCAAGGTGTTCCCCGCCAAGATCGTCACCCAGCTCGGTGC
>JANOAP010000102.1:0-6967 GCA_031411175.1 Rhodoferax sp.
CAGCCAATTCCGAACATGGCGACCAGGGTGATGGCGATGCCCACCGGATACGGAAGGCCCGCCTTCGACAACAGCAGAAAGCCACCAAACGCCGCCAGCATGGACCATTCCCCCACCGCGAAATTGATGATGCCCGTAGGCCGGGTCACCAGCAGGTAAGACAAGGCCACCAGCCCGTAGATGCACCCGCTGGCCAGCGCACCAACGGTCAATTCCAGAAAGTCGTTCACTTGGGCTGGCTGTGGCTTACTTCGAGCCTACGTGCAGCACCTTGCCTTGCTTGTCGTCTTCATAGACACGCACGACCATGCCATTGGTGTCAAAGCCGGTGCGCTTGCCTTCGGCAAAGCCGTAGGTGGCATCCACGCCGCCCATCACGCCCTTGAAGCCTTTGGTGGCCTGCATGGCGGCGCGGATCTTGTCCTTGTCGGTGCTACCGGCGCGGGTAATGGCGTCAGCCACCAGCATGATGCCGTCGTAGCCATAGCCGTTCAGGTTATAGGGCTCGGTGCCAGCGTCTTTCTTGAAAGCTTCGATGAAACGCTGGGTGGCGGGCTTGGCGGGGTCAAAAGCGTCCACAAAAGTCACGCCGTCGATCAGGCCCTTGGCCGCCGTCATGTACACCGGAACCGACATGTTGTAGTTGGCCAGCACAGGGGTCTTGAGGCCCAGTTGCCGGTAAGACTTGAGAATCAGCAGGTTGGGGCCGGTGACAATGCCCGTCATGAACAGGGCTTCGGGGTTGGCTGCGCGCACTTTTTGCAGTTGCGGGTCTGCCGTCGTGGCGCCAACCGGCACCACCTCTTCGGCCACGATCTGGATACCCGCGCTCTCCAGCCCGGCCTTGAAGAACTTGTTGGTCAACTGGCCCAGGTCGGAGTTGTCTCCTACCAAAGCCACTTTTTTGTAGTTCTTGTTTTTGGCGTAGGACAGCAGCGTGGCAATCTGGGTGGACCCCAGCGGCCCGGTCTGCCAGAAGTTGGGGTTGTCGACCTGCGTGGTCAGCGTGTCACCGCTGTTGGACGGCGTCATGTGCGGCGTCTTGCTTTCCTTGGTGACCGACTGCGCCTGCTGCGTCGCCGGCGTCAGGGAGACAGACAAAATGAACACGGCACCGGCATCCACCAGCTTGCGCGCTACCGTGGCCGAGACGTCGGGCTTGGCCTGATCATCCTCCACCAGCAGTTCAATCTGGCGCCCCAGCAGGCCGCCCTTGGCATTGAGCTCTTTCACCGCAAAACTCACACCGGCTGCCACGGGCTCGGCGTAGGCTTTGGCAATGCCCACCTTGTCGGTGATCATGCCGATCTTGATAGTGTTCTGCGCGAACACAGACGGTGCCCACATCAGGGCACCCGCCGCCGCAGCAGCCAGTGCGTGGCGAACAGTGAGAAGGGGGTTACGTTTCATGGGGTTGTCTCCTTTGGGATGTCGTCATGGTGAATTTGATCAAGCGTAGGCAGGGGCCACCTGCATCGAGAATTGGCCAATGCCCGAAATACCCGCCTCGATGCGGTCCCCCGGCTTGACCGGTCCCACACCTTCCGGCGTACCCGTCATGATGATGTCGCCGGGTTTCAAGGTGTAGAACGAGGACGCGAACTCAATCAGGCGCGCAATGTCATAAACAAGGTGGCGCGTATTGGATTGCTGACGCATTTCGCCGTTGACGGTTATCCAGAGGTCAAGCGCGTTGGGATCGGCGATTTCATCGGCTGTGACGAGCCACGGGCCAACCACCGAATAAGTGTCGATAGACTTACGAAAGCACTGGAACTCTGGGCCACGCAAGGTCATGTCCAGTGCAATGGTGTAACCCGCGATGCAGCCCATGGCATCAGCCGCTTTCACCTGGTTGCACTCCCGCCCGATCACCACGCCCAGCTCCACCTCGTGGTCGTTGCGTCGCTCCGGAAACCGCAATACAAGCTCATCACCACAACCAATGAGGGACGTGCCGGCCTTGAGGAACATGCCCCAGTCACCGATGGTGGTGATGTTGCGCCCATGGGCGATGCCCTGGTCGGCCTTGCTTTCTTGCACGTGCGCGTGGTAATTGATGGGCGCACCGATGATCTTGCCCGGGTTGGCCACCGGGGGTTCGAATTTCACATCACCGGCCCGGTAACGGGCTCCCTTGGTGACCTGGGCCTCGATGGCGGGGCGTAACTGGGGCAGTGATGCCACGAAAAGGTCGTGCATGGGCAAGGGATAGTGCTGTGCGGGAATCAGATCCAACACAGGCGTGACATCCACAACCTCGTCACCCACCACCACACCCAGGCGGCCACCATTGAATCTGCAAATCTTCATAAGCCGGGTTCCTCTTCCCTTAAATAGCCCATGCCAGCCAGTAACTCCCGGTCGGTCATGAAAAAAAGGCGGGCGTCATCACTTTCTGCGGTGTGCGTGGCCCATTGCCAGTGGGGCACCGTGAAAACGTCGTTGCGCCGCCAGTTGAATTCCGCGTTGCCCACGGTTGACCGCCCGGCTCCGCTGGCCACCACGCAGATGGCACTGGCCGTGCTGCGACCCGGTCGGGTCGGCTGGCCACGCGTCAGGCTGGCGAGATAACAATCCAGCGTCGGCAAGGCGGGGCCCTTGCTGCTGGTGTCTGCATACCGCAACCACCGGCTGCCATCCGACTTGGGCGTTGCAAACTCCAGGGCGTTCAAGGCCCTTCGCGCGCCATACCGGAAGCGCCCACCGCCTTCGCTTGCGTCAGGTGGCAAAACAGCGTGACTCCATGGTGCCATGCAGGGGCGCGTGGCCGCAGGATCGACCTGCCCCGACTCCTTGGAGAAGATCTCGAAAAACATGGTTTCGAGGTGGTGGAGCAAGGGCAAATCGAGGCCATCAAACCAGACCATCCTGCCGTTGCCGGGGTGGGTATGCTCGTGCCAGGCCAGGGACGGCGTGAGCACCAGATCGCCCTCCTCCATCAGGCAGGGCTCACCGTTGACCTGGGTCACGGCTCCACGCCCCTCCATCACGAACCGCAGCGCAGCCAGCGAATGTCTGTGGGCACGGGCAAGCTCGCCGGGCAGCAGTGTCTGCAATCCCCCGGACAAGCTGCGCAGGGTGGCGACCGATTCAGGCTTGTCTGGCCGTGAAAATAGCAGGACCCTTCGCTCGGCGTCTTCCATGGACACATCGCGAACCGCCGCGTCAATCAAAGCTGCCATGGTGGCCCAGGGCCATAGATGGGCCGCCGCCGTGCTTTGCGGCTGCCGCGTCGTGATGCGGTGATAGCGATCCCACAGTGGCTGCGAGCGCACGGCCCCAAGCGATTGAATCAATTCCGCGTAAGGCTGCTCAGCCGAAGCATCGATGGCCAAAGGCATGTCTCCTGGTGGTTGCAACCGGCGTGCGTTGCTGCTTGTTTTTCAAATCATTCTAGGAGTTGGTCCTATAAACGCCTAGCAGATAAATTTATCTTTAATATTCACCATATTGATATCATGAATTTATGCACCTGCTTAGCTTTGACCTGAATTTGCTCCTGGTTTTCGACGCCATTTACCGCCACCAGAGCCTGTCCGTTGCGGCGGTGGAGCTGGACCTCACGCAACCTGCCGTCAGTGCCGCCCTGAAGCGCTTGCGCCTGCGGCTCGACAACCCGCTGTTTGTGCGCACCTCGCGCGGGATGCGCCCGACGCCGTTCGCGGACGGCGTGGCACCCAAAATTACCCAGGCGCTCGGCATCCTGCGCGAGCTGGATCATCCGGCTTCGTTTGTACCCGCCACGACAGACATCAATTTCCGGGTCTACATCAACGACATCGGCCTGATCGTGCTCATGCCAGCCATACTGCAGCATATGCGCCAGGCTGCACCCAAGGCCAAGTTGACGATCATTGATTTGCGGCCAGACGAAGTGGTGGGTGCGCTGGACCATGGCGACGTCGACCTGGTCATTGGCTACTTCCTGGGCATGCCCAACTGGGCCCACCAGCAAAATCTGCGCAATACATCCTACGTCTGCGCCGTCCGCAGCGATCACCCCAAGATTGGCAACAGTTTGTCACTGGCGCAGTTCCTGGATTGTCGCCACGCCATGTACGACACCAGCGGTTCATTGCATAACCGGGTGGAGCAAGCACTGGCTCAGCTCAATCTCACGCGCGATGTGGCGCTCACGGTGCCGCGCTTTGCCGCGTTGCCGTTTTTGGTGATGCACTCTGATTTGATCGTCACCCTGCCGGAGGATTTGGGCGTGATGTTCAGCAAGCTGATCAACATCAAGATATTCCCGCCACCCCTGCCACTGGCAACGTTTCAGATCAAGCAATACTGGCACGAAAGGCTGAACGCAGAACCCGCCCACAAATGGATGCGTCAGGTCGTGCGGAAAATGAGCGGCGCGCTTGAAAGGCCTTCCTGAATCGCCTTCATTTGAACAAGAGTGCCACCGCAATGCATGACAGAAAAACCAGCAGGCTGCGCCGAAAGAGCGCCTCGCTGAGGTGCACACGCAGCTTTTTCCCCAGCGCCATGCCCAGCATCACAGGCACCATGGCCAGCAAAGACAGCAGCGCCTCGCCAGGCCCCAAACGTCCTACTACCGCCATGGCCACGTACAGGGGGATCGCTCCGGTGAGGTAGATCACGCTGATGGTGCCCACAAACGCCTCGCGCGGCAGGCGCAAGGCCATGAGGTAGGTGATGATGATGGGGCCGGTCAAGGATGAGATACCGCCCATGATGCCGGACAAGGTGCCCACAACGGCACTGCACATTTTTTCATGCCGCGCGGATATGTCGAGCTGGGGGTTCAGCGCCATCAGCAGCACGGCGGTGACCACCGCAACGGCCAGCATGACATTGAGCACCCCGGCAGGCAGCGCCAACGTCAGGGGCACCGTGATTATGGTAGAGACCAGCAGCGTCAGCAACAGTGGGGAAAATCGCCGCACGTTGTCCAGCGGGCCGCGGCTATCCCATGCCTGCCAGGCGTTGGATGCCAGCACGGGCACCGACACCAGGCTGATGGCCAGCGGGCTGGACATGCCCAGCGACAACAGTGGCACCACAACCAGTGGCAGGCCCACACCCAGGGTACCTTTGACCAGGCCCCCCAAGAGGAAAGCGAGCACGCCCAAAGCAAGCACGCCCGGTGTGAATTCGGGCACAACAACACCGGGAAACAGAATCATGAAAGAGGCAAGCAATCCGGGCTAAATCCGGAAGGCCTCCAGCGATTCGGGTGCAAACAATTCGCGGGGTTCGCGCAGGTGGGGGGACAGGCCCTGTTCAAAGTGGTAACGCAGGAAAGTGCGCAACGTGGCCTCATTTTTTTCAAACCCGTAGGGCCAGAAATCATTGCCCATCTCGCGTTTGACTTGCTCCACATGCGACGTTAGCCACGGCAGCATGGTTTTCAGCGCCGCTGTTTCGTACAGGTCATCATAAGTACGTCGTTGCGACTCAATCAAAGCCTTCATCATGGACTGCGCTACCCAGCGATTGGCCTCATACACCTCGCGGCGAATCGCCACGGTGTGCATGATGGGGAAGATGCCCGTGGTCTTGAAGTAGTCGCGCTCCACCGGCTCATAGTCTTCGAACAGGCGCTTGACCTTGCCCTGCCCTTTTAAAAAACTGGAGGGCATGCGCGCGGTGTAAAGCGCGTCAATCTCGCCGTCAAGCAGCATTTGCGACAAGGTCTGCTCTGGCCCTATGCTTTCAACCCTGATGTTGGGGGGCAAATTAAGCTTGATCTTCTCGGACCGGCCCGGCTCTTCCTCACCGCCCGTGAGGTAAGTCACGCTGTCCACCGGCACGCCATAGTGGTCCGACAAAATGCCGCGTATCCAGACGGGTGCGGTCATCTGGTACTCCGGATTGCCCACGCGTTTTCCGATCAGATCCTTGGCCTCGCGGATGCCTGAATTGGCATTCACATAGATGCAGGAGTGGCGGAAAAACCGCGATGGAAAAACCGGAATGGCCACAAAGGGCCGCGCCTCGCGAGACAGCGACACGGTGTACGACGACAGCGACATCTCCGCCACGTCAAACTCCTGATGGCGCAACATGCGGAAAAAGGTTTCTTCAACCGGCATGTTGAGGTAGTTCAGGTCAATGCCGTCCGGCTGGACCGAGCCATCCATCAAGGCGCGTGTGCGGTCGTAATTCCAGCAGCCGAAGGTCAGGTTGAGTTTTGACATGCGGGGCCTACTCCGACTTCACACCGGCGGTCTTGATGGCTTTTGCCAGGCGTTCATTCTCGTCAAGAATGGCTTTCCCGTATTCGGCGGGTTTGCTGCCCACGGCATCAATGCCGGCATTGCCCAGAACCTGCATGGCCTCTGGCGACCTTGCAATTTTCTCTATCTCGGAACTGATGCGCTCTATGGCCGCGGCCGGGGTGCCCGTGGCGGCCAGCACACCCACAATGACCGCGAAGTCAAAACCCGGGACCAGCTCGGCAATGGCGGGCACCGTGGGTGCCAGGCTGGAACGATGCGCCGCATTGGTGGCCAGCAATTTGACCTGCCCGGCTTTGACAAAGCCTGACAGCGATGGCAGCGCAGAAAAGGCCACATCCACCTGCCCGCCAATCAGCGCCGGCACCGATTGGGCCGACCCCTTGAAAGGCACGTGCTGAACATCAATGCCCAGCGCGGCTTTCATGGCCTCCATCGTGAGGTGATGCGAACTGCCGACGCCGGAAGACCCATAGTTCAACGTGCCCGGCTTTGATTTGGCCAGAGCCACGAACTCCTGCAAGGTATTGACCCCGGTTTTTGGATGCACGGCCAGATAAAGTGGCGCCCTGGCGGCCAGCGACACCGGCACAAAGTCGCGTTTGAAGTCATAGCTCAGATTCTTGTAAATGGCTGGGTTGATGGAGAACATGGAGCCATCTGTCACCAGAAACGTGTACCCATCTGGCGCACTGGATGCCAGCACTTGCGCGGCCACCACGCCATTGGCACCTGGCTTGTTGTCCACCACCACCGAC
>JANOAP010000103.1:0-2682 GCA_031411175.1 Rhodoferax sp.
ACCACCTTCGTGTCGATCAACGACAAGGGCCAGGTTGTGACCGGTAAGGTCAAGACTGTGGATCCTAAGGGCGCTGAAATCGATCTGGGCGATGACATCATCGGCTACCTGCGCGCTTCAGAAATCAGCCGCGACCGCGTCGAAGATGCCCGTAACGTGCTCAAGGAAGGCGACGAAATCACGGCTGTGGTGGTTAACGTGGATCGCAAGACCCGCAACATCCAGTTGTCGATCAAGGCCAAGGACATGGCTGACCAGTCTGAGGCCATGGCCACCCTGAGCCAGGCGTCTGCCCGTGAAAACGCTGGCACGACCAGCCTGGGCGCTTTGCTGCGCGCCAAGCTGGACAACAACAATTAATCACCTGATTCATTGTTGATGTGCTTCTGAAAAAGGCGACCGGACGCTCTCATTGCGTCGGTCGCCTTTTTCTTCACCTTTTGATTTTTATGCCATGACCCGCTCTGTCCTTGTTGAAGTACTGGCCAATCGTTTTGCACAACTGACGCATCGCGACACTGAATTTGCAGTCAAGGCCATCCTTGATGCAATGAATGACGCGCTGGTGCGGGGTCATCGCATAGAAATTCGCGGTTTTGGCAGTTTCTCCATCAACCGCCGCCCACCCCGTCTGGGCCGCAATCCACGCAGCGGTGAAAGCGTGGCCATCCCTGAAAAGCGCGTGCCCCACTTCAAACCCGGCAAGGCCCTGCGCGAGGCCGTGGACCAGCGTACCAGCGAGTTGCTGGCGCAAACCAGGGGTACTACTGAAGCTAAAAGCGTGGAGACCAAGGGCGTAGAAGCCTGAGGCGGCCCATGAAACAACTGCTGTGGCTGCTCAAATGGCTCTTTAACGCAGCTATTTTTTTTACGCTCTTCGCATTTGCGCTGAACAATCAGCAGGACGCCGCCGTCAATTTTTTCTTTGGCACGCAATGGCGCTCACCCATGGTGCTCATTGTGCTGACCGCATTTGCCGCCGGCCTGGTGGTGGGCTTTTTGGCCATGGTGCCGCGCTGGTGGAAGCAGCGCAAGGCCGCTGCCCGGTCGCGCAAATCAGGGGATGAACCTGCTGGCCGCGCCAATGGCACGGCTGCAACCTCGCCACCCCAAGGGCTCTAATCCGGATGGGTCCGCATGGATTTTGATCTCAGCTGGATTTTGCTGGGCCTGCCATTGGCCTTTGTGCTGGGCTGGCTGGCTTCGCGCATTGATTTGCGCCAGATGCGCATGGAAAATCGCCGTGCACCCAAGGCCTACTTCAAGGGCCTGAACTTTCTGCTCAATGAACAACAGGATCAGGCCATTGATGCGTTCATCGAAGCCGTCCAAAATGACCCCGATACGTCTGAGCTGCACTTCGCGCTGGGCAATCTTTTTCGCCGCCGGGGTGAGTATGAGCGTGCCGTGCGGGTTCATGAGCATCTTCTGTCACGCGGCGACCTGAGCCTGGCCGACCGCAATCGCGCCCAACATGCGCTGGCGCTGGACTACCTCAAGGCTGGATTGCTGGACCGCGCCGAGGCTGCGTTGCTGAAGCTCGAAGGCACCTCATTCGAGCCACAGGCACGCCTGGCGCTGCTGGCCAACTATGAGCGATCCCGCGACTGGGTGCATGCGGCCGAAATTGCGCGAAAGCTTGAGGGCTCTGATCAGGGAAGCTTCGGACCCCGGCTGGCTCATTACCTGTGTGAACAGGCCACCGCCCACCGCGATGCCGGAGAAATTACGCAGGCTGCTGCCTTGCTGCAGCAGGCCATGGCCACGGCACCGACCGCACCGCGTCCCCGCATGGCCATGGCTGAACTTGAGGCGCAGAGGGGTGACATGGCAGCCGCCTATGGCACGCTGTTGCAAACCCTGGATGCCGCCCCGGAGGCGACGCCCTTGCTCGCGGCACCGCTGGCCCAAATAGCCATATCGGCCGGATACGCCACCGAGGCGCTTGCCCTGCTCAAGGCCAGCTATGCAAAGGCCCGGTCCCTTGACGTGCTGGAAGCCATCGTCTCAATGGAAGCCTCCATCGAAGGCCCATCCCCCAGCGCGCGCGACTGGTATGTGACTCATCTGGAGAACGAGCCCTCTCTGGTGGCTGCGGCCAAATGGATTGCGGGTGAAAAACTGGAGCATGAGCAGTTTCACCCCCAAGTGCAAAGGGCGCTCGACCATGCCGTCAAACCCCTTACCCGCTACCGGTGCGCCGCCTGCGGCTTTGAGGCCAAGCAGCACTTCTGGCAATGCCCGGGTTGCCAGGCCTGGGACAGCTATCCCGCATTACGGGTTGAAGAACTCTGACGTGAAGATGAAAATAACTAAAGAAAAAATTGCAGCCGCACACGTATTGGTAGTGGGCGATGTCATGCTGGACCGCTATTGGTTTGGCGGCGTTGATCGCATCTCGCCGGAGGCGCCGGTACCCGTGGTGCGGGTCACGCGCGAGGAAGAGCGCATTGGCGGGGCGGCCAACGTGGCCTACAACGTGGTGACACTGGGCGCGAAGGCCTCCTTGCTGACGGTGGTGGGCGACGACGAAGCCAGCCACAAGCTGGAATATCTTGTAGCCCAGACCGGCATCGAGCCGCACTTTGGCCGTGACTCGCAACTGAAGACCACTGTTAAGCTGCGCGTCATCGGCCGGCAGCAGCAGCTGATTCGCCTGGACTTCGAGAACACGCCCAAGAC
>JANOAP010000104.1:0-2089 GCA_031411175.1 Rhodoferax sp.
TTACTGACGGTGAGACCAGCGCAGCAAAAAATACCGCAAGCGCAGACGCAGGCGCCACAGCAAACCCTGCCGCGTCTCGCTAAAGCACGACAGTTGACGTGGTGAAAGGCTGACCATCTTGGTGGGATGTCTTAGCGTTAGATTTTTCATGGTTGTTACCTCAGGGCTTTGCAAGCTTGACGTGTGCAGTCCCATTTATAGGTTCACCGGCACCCAAAGCGTGTAGGCCAACCCCGCGATTGCGAGTAGGCCGACACAGGCAAAGGCAGCAATGCGCGTTGTGGGCGTGGCGTGACGCTGCGCTGGCTTGTAGCGGACAGGAGGCTTCAGGAAGAAACCCGTAAGCCAGCTCAGGCAAAATCTGCGTTGGCCCGGAGTTTCCATTCCTCAGCGGATGGCAGCCGCGAAATTAACCTAACTCAGAAGACCTCAACATGGCTCTCGACAATGTCACCCCCGGCAAAAACGTACCCGAATCGTTTAACGTCATCATCGAAATTCCGATGAACGCCGATCCGGTCAAGTACGAAGTCGACAAGGCGACCGGCGCGATTTTTGTGGACCGCTTTATGAGCACGTCCATGCATTACCCCACCAATTACGGCTATGTGCCCAAGACCATCAGCGGCGATGGTGATCCGGTGGATGTGCTGGTTATCACGCCAGTCCCGCTCATTCCGGGCGTGGTGGTGACCTGCCGCGCCATTGGCATTTTGAAGATGGAAGACGAAGCCGGTATGGACGGCAAAGTGCTGGCCGTGCCCACCGACAAGATTCTGTCTATCTACACGCAGTGGCAAAAGCCAGAAGACCTGAACCCGATGCGCCTGAAGACCATTGCGCACTTCTTTGAGCACTATAAGGACCTTGAAGAAGGCAAGTGGGTCAAGATTCTCGGTTGGGAAGGCCCAGAGTCCGCCCGGCAAGAAATCATGGAAGGCATTGCCAATTACAACCAAGCCCAGAAATAGGCGGGCCGATAATCCGGTTTGGGCTCACGTAGAAAGTTTGAGGTCTGGCCATGACTCGGAAGTGGATAATTCTTGTACCCTTGGTGTCGGTTGCGGCGAGCCTCGTCTGGGCGGCCGATTTCATCACCCTTCAAGGCGAGCGGACGGTGTACACCGCCAAGTGCGATCAAGGGAATTGGCAGGGTGACCGCTGCACCGGCAAGCTGGTGGCAGGTGAACGCTTTCGCTTTCGTGCCTTGAAAGCCCACCGGGAAGTGTTCTTCTGGAATGTGGGCGTCGCCTCTGATCCGTCGGGTAAATTTACCGATTGCGATATAGCCGATGGGCGCAACTGGACCTGCAAGCCCATCCCCGATGGGGTCAAATCCATCACCCTGCAAATGCTCCGCGGCAAGCCGGTACCGGACGCCAGCGGAAAGACGCGTCCCTCCCACCCGGTCTCCAAATGGACCTGGACTTTGCTGGGCTACGGTTTTTACTGGGGTGATACAGTCAGCCCGCCTTAAGCGCAGCCGCTTTCTTGTTGATGCCATCAGCGCTTTGGGTCCGGGAAGATCAACCCGTGAAGGCCGCCTTTGCGCGTAAACGGTTTCCATTGGCCCTCCGGCTGTGAGAGCCGGTCTGCCACGGCCCACCAGGCGCTGGGGTTCACGCCGAGACCAACATGGCTGGCGATGACTTCCACGTTCTCTGTGTTCGGGTTGGCTTTGTCGGGCGTCTGAATGCTGGCCTGCCAGGCCACCACGCCATCGGTGCGCGAGTAGATGCTGGTGGTGGGTACCGGTGGCGCGCTGGGCAGGTCGTAGTTTTCTGACTCTCGCTCTATGTTGCGGCCACTGGTCAACTGGTATACCCGCCAGGCATTGGTCGCCTTGTGCGAGCCCGCAAACGGCGTGCCCAGCGTGATGACGCCGCGCACCATGTCGGGTAGCTCTTTGGCCAGCTCGCGTGCGTACACGCCTCCGAGGCTCCAGCCAATCAGGCTGACCTTGCGGCCGGTGCTTTCAAAGGTACGCACGAGGTTGCTTTTGGCTTCGTCCAACACACCGGCACGCGGACCAAAATTAAAACCCTGCTCCCAGCCCCAGGGGCTGTAACCAAGTGACTGCAGGTACTGG
>JANOAP010000105.1:0-5137 GCA_031411175.1 Rhodoferax sp.
ATCTGGTGGAAGATGTGGCCGACGTGGCCCGCGTGTCGCCCGCCCAAACCGTCAAGCTGGCTGTGGTGACCCAGACCACGCTCAGTGTGGACGATGCGGCGGAGATCGCGGCCGCCGTCAAGGCGCGCTTCCCTATGGTTCGTGCGCCAAAGCAGCAAGACATCTGCTACGCCACCCAGAACCGCCAGGACGCTATCAAGATCATGTCGCCTCAGGTGGATCTGGTGATTGTGGTGGGCAGCCCCACCAGTTCCAACAGCAACCGGCTGGCGGAACTGGCCCGCAAGCTGGGGGTGGAAAGCTACATGGTGGACAGCGCGGATGAACTTCAGGCCGAATGGCTGGAGGGTCGTCAGCGCGTGGGCCTCACTGCGGGTGCGTCGGCCCCCGAGATTCTGGTCAAGCAGGTGATTGACCGCATCAAGGCGCTGGGTGCCGTGTCGGTCCGCAAGATGGACGGGATTGAGGAGACGGTGAAGTTTCCCCTGCCCAAGGGCTTGAGGCTGTAGGGATGCACATCAATGCCACCTGAAATGATTAATCGCTCTGATATTGATAGCGCCTATAGCAAGCTGCATGAGGGTCAGCGGCATTTTTTGCGGGTAACACCGCTTTTGAAGCTGCCTGGTGCCACCTTGAACGTGGATTGCGCTGAAGTCTGGCTCAAGCTGGAGCACTTGCAGGTAGGCGGCAGCTTCAAGGCCCGTGGCATGTTGAACCGGCTGCTATCCAACCCCATTCCGGAAAGCGGCGTGATTGTGGCGTCGGGCGGCAATGCTGGTATTGCCACAGCCGCTGCTGCCAAAGCGCTGGGCGTGCGGTGCGAGGTGTTTGTGCCCACCACATCGCCGCAAGCCAAACAGGACAAGCTGCGCGCCCTGGGTGCCACGGTGGTGGTCACGGGGGCCGCGTACTCAGATGCCTTGCAAGTCTGCCTTATGCGCCAGAAGGCGACGGGTGCCTTGCTGACCCATGCCTACGACCAGCCCGAGGTGGTGGCGGGTGCCGGCACACTGGCCCGCGAGATTGAAGCGCAGGGCGGCGTGCCTGACAGCGTCCTGGTCAGCGTGGGCGGCGGCGGGCTGATTGGCGGTATCGCGGCCTGGTTTGAGCAGCGCAGCCGTGTTGTGGCGCTGGAGCCCGAGCTGGCGCCCACGCTGTTTGCGGCGCGTGAAGCGGGGCAGCCCGTGGATGTGGCGGTGAGGGGCATCGCGGCGGATTCATTGGGTGCCAAGCGCATTGGTGCCATTGCCTGGGGCGTCACGCAGCGCCATGTCAAAGACGCCCTGCTGCTGACGGACGACAGCATTCGCATGGCACAGCGCTGGTTGTGGAATGAAATGCGCCTGGCGGTTGAGCCTGCCGCAGCGTTGGGGCTGGCGGCCCTGCAGACAGGCGTGTACGTGCCGCGGGTGGACGAGAAGGTTTGCCTGATCCTCTGTGGTGCCAACATGGACCCGGCCAGCCTCGCCGCCGGTACCTGAGGTCGCAAGCCTGCCGCCCGTAAAATAGGGCCATGCTAGACATCACCCTTCTCCGCAAAGACCTCGCCGCTGCTATTGCCCGGCTTGAGACCCGAAAAAAGCCGCAGGCTTTCCTGAATGTGGACGCTTATCAGGCCCTGGAAGCCGAGCGCAAGACCATTCAGTCCCGCACCGAAGAGCTACAAGGCAAGCGCAATTCCCTGAGCAAGCAGATTGGCCAGCTCAAGGCCCAAGGGGCCGCCGGTGCCACGGAGGCGGGTGCCGTGATGGCAGAAGTGGGGTCCATAAAGATCGAACTGGAAACCTCAGCCGCGCGCCTGGAGCAGATTCAGACCGAGTTGCAGGCCATGCTGCTGGCCGTGCCCAATTTACCGCATGACAGTGTGCCTGTGGGCGCAGACGAGCACGGCAATGTGGTGGTGCGCACCTGGAGCGCGGATGGCAGTGTCCCTGCCCAGCGCGACTTTGCCGTCAAAGACCATGTGGATGTCGGCCAGCCTTTGGGCCTGGACTTTGACATGGGCGTGAAGCTCACCGGCTCGCGTTTCACGGTGATGAAAGGCCCGATTGCCCGCATGCACCGCGCGCTGTCGCAGTTCATGCTGGACGTGCAAACGCTGGAGCACGGCTACACAGAGTGCTACGTGCCCTATATCGTCAACGCCGATTCGCTCAAGGGCACCGGGCAGTTGCCCAAGTTTGAGGGCGACTTGTTTGCAGCCAAAAAAGGTGGGCAGGACGGTGAGCCGATGGCTGACAACGCCGCGCTGTACCTCATCCCCACCAGCGAAGTGCCGTTGACCAATTTTGTGCGAGACGAACTGGTAGCCGAATCTGCCCTCCCTATCAAGCTCACCGCTCACACGCCGTGCTTCCGTTCTGAGGCGGGCAGCTATGGCCGAGACACGCGCGGCATGATCCGCCAACACCAGTTTGACAAGGTCGAGATGGTGCAGATCGTGCACCCCGACAAAAGCTATGAAGCACTAGAACAAATGACAGGCCACGCCGAAGCCATTCTGCAAAAGCTGGGCCTGCCCTACCGCGTGATGTCACTGTGCACGGGCGACATGGGTTTTGGCGCGACCAAAACCTACGACCTTGAAGTCTGGCTCCCCGCGCAAAATACGTACCGTGAAATCAGCTCGGTATCCAACTGCGAAGCCTTTCAGGCCCGACGCCTGCAAGCGCGGTTCAAAAACGCGCAGGGCAAGAACGAGTTCGTCCACACGCTCAATGGCTCCGGCCTGGCCGTGGGCCGCACGCTGGTGGCCGTGCTGGAGAACTACCAGAACGCGGATGGCTCGGTGACTGTGCCGCCTGCGCTGCGCCCGTACATGGGTGGTGCCGAGGCTATAACGGCTACAGCGGCTTGACCCATCCTGCAATGACGCCGATACTTGAAATCAGGTGAGGAACACAGCCCATGATGCCCAATTTCTTTGATCTGTTGCAGGTTTACCTGGTTCCGTTTGCCATTGCGGTACCCATCGGCCTGCTGCTGATTTTCTTTGGTACCCGCCGTGGCGGCGACCACCCCAACGACGACATTGCCGACCTGCCCGCGAAGCCCGCTGCCAAGGGTGTTGACATTGACGTGGCAGGCGGCACAACCGCCCAGTTTCACGCGAATACGCCCAGCCATGGCGTCTCTGTTTCCCCCGGTGGTGGCATCGACATCCCCTTGGCAGATTCCGTGCGCGCGGGTACCGGAGCCAGCACCAGCGCTGCGCCTATTTCCGTGTTGGTGGTGGATGATTCCGCGGTACCCAGGGCCAAGTTGCGCAAGCTGTTTGAAGCCCAGGGCTACAACGTGGTCACCGCCAACGATGGCGTTCAGGCGATGGAAGCCATCAGCAAAGCCAAATTCTCGGTGATCATCACCGATCTCGAAATGCCCAACATGGATGGCCTGGAGCTCATTGCGGCGATTCAGGGCAGCCTGGAGACCGAAGACATTCCGGTTATCGCCATCACGGGCCACGAGGAAATGCAGGCCCGCGTGCACAACATTCAAGGCCTTTACGGCATCTTCAAGAAGCCCTGGAACGATAGGGAACTGCTCAAGCGGGTTGACGTGCTGGCGTCCCTGCGCAAGTGACTTGAATTCACTGTCCCGGCTGGTGCAGCAGCGCGCATTCATGCGCCTGTGGTACGCCCGCCTGTTTGGCGCTACTGCCAGCCAGATGTTCCTGGTGGCGGTGGGCTGGCAAATGTACGAGATCACCGGCAGTGCCTGGGACCTGGGCCTGGTGGGCCTGTACCAGTTCCTTCCCGCGCTGCTGCTCACCCTGGTGGCGGGGCATGTGGCAGACAAGCTGCACCGGGGCCGCATTGTGGCAACCTGCCTGGTGGCCCAGGCGGCAGTGGCCTTGTTGCTGGTGGCGGCTTCGCAAGGTTGGGGCGTAGGCGGGGGGAGTCAGACCGCTTCGCCCCTCGCAGCGTCCGGTGCCTGGGTTTCGCGCGATCTTTTGCTGACCATTTCCATCGTGCTGGGTGCCGCCCGTGCTTTCCAGATGCCGGCCCAGCAGGCGCTGACACCCTTGCTGGTGCCTGCCGACATGCTGCCCCAGGCCATGGCCTTCAGTTCCATGGGCACCCAGGTCGCGGTGATTGGCGGGCCGGCCTTGGGCGGGCTGATTTTCATCGCCGGTGCCAGTGCGGTTTACCTGACCTGCACCGTGCTGTTTGCCCTGGGCTGCTTCTTCATGCTGCGCCTGGGGTATCGCCACACCGCACTGCCGCCGCGAGACATGACATTGCAAACCGTTTTTGCCGGGGTCACTTTCATCTGCCAGCGCAAAGCCCTGCTCGGTGCCGTGTCGCTGGACCTGTTTGCCGTTTTGCTGGGGGGCGCTACGGCCCTGCTGCCCATATTTGCCAAGGACATCCTGTATGTGGGTCCCCTGGGGCTGGGTGTGTTGCGCGGTGCGCCAGCAGTGGGTGCCTTGCTGACTTCAGTTGTGCTGGCGCGCTGGCCTCTGCAACGGCGCGTGGGCCACAAGCTGCTGCTGGCCGTGGGCATCTATGGGCTGGCCATGGTGGTGTTTGGCTGGTCTTCCAGCTTTGTGCTGTCGCTGCTGGCGCTGGCGGTATCGGGCGGGGCCGACATGGTGAGCGTGGTGATTCGCCAGACGCTGGTGCAACTGGAGACACCTGACGACATGCGCGGGCGCGTGAGCGCGGTCAATTCGGTGTTCATTGGCGCGTCCAACCAGTTGGGTGAGTTTGAGTCGGGCATCACCGCTGCCTGGCTGGGGCCTATTGGCTCTGTGGTGGTGGGTGGCGTCGGCACGCTGCTGGTGGCCATCGCCTGGTGGCGGATGTTTCCCACGCTGGCTCATCGCGACCGGATGTATACCGCTGCGTCAGCCCAGTAAGCATCAACCTGGCAGGCGCACCGGCAAATGAGTGAACCCGCGCACAAAGTTTGACAGCACGCGCGTGGGCTCGCCCACCACCTCGACCTTCGGAAACCGCTTGAGGATTTCCTCCCACAAGATTTTGATCTGCATCTCGGCCAGCCGGTTGCCAACGCAGCGGTGAATGCCAAATCCGAACGACAAATGCTGGCGCGGCCGCGCCCGGTCGATGATGAACTGGTTGGGGTTGTCTATGGCCTCGGCATCGCGATTGCCCGACAGATACCACAT
>JANOAP010000106.1:0-9686 GCA_031411175.1 Rhodoferax sp.
TTTCAGGCTTGTCAATGCGCTGGCGCAGGGTGGTCAGCGTGCGGGCGTACTGGTCACCGCCCCAGGCCATGTCGAGCATGGCCGCAAATGGTTTCATGTCGTCAAACAACTCATGCGCCAGCGGACGCAAAGCCTGCTCGGTGTTGTGCACCAGCAGGTGCAAGTCAGGCTGACGCCCCCGGTTGACCACGCGGCGCTTGTTCTCGTCGTTCTCGCTTTGTTCGCGCGCGGTAATCGGCGGGCTGTCCCGCAACAGGCACATCATCAAAAACGCGTCGGCAAAGGTGCTTTGCTCGGGCGTGATGGCAATATCGGCCAGCGGATTCAGGTCAAACAGGCGCACCTCGACATATTCAACGCCATATTTTTGCAAGGCAATGGCCGGGCGCTCACCCAGTTTGCCGATGCGCTTGGGGCGAATGCCGGCGTAAAACTCGTTTTCGATTTGCAGCACATTGGCATTGAGCTGCTTCCAGTGATCCCCGTCCTTCACGCCAATGGCCTGGTAGAACGGGTCAGGCGTAAAGATGGCCTCGTTCAGGGCCGTTGCGTACTCGGTCAGAGAGTTGAAATTGACGTTCAGATTGGCTTGCACGCGGTTCTGGTAACCCAGGTCGCTCATGCGCAGGCTGGTGGCATAAGGCCCATACAGCGTGCCCGGAGCCAGCTCCAGCAAGTCAGTCTTGCGGCCCTGCAAAAACGAGGTGTTCACGGCAGGTGAGGCACCAAACAGATAGGGAATCAGCCAGCTGTAGCGCAGAAAATTGCGGATCAAACCGAAGTAGCGGTCGCTGATGAAATCCTGCAGGCTGCCGCTGGCCGAGCAGCAGGTGTACAGCTCGGTCCAGAAGCCCTCAGGCAGTGACCAGTTGTAGTGCACGCCCGCAATGGTCTGCATGTGGCGACCATAGCGATGGCCCAGGCCTTCACGGTAAACGTATTTGATTTTTGCGCTGTTGGACGTGCCGTAGTTGGCCAGCGGTATATCTTTGTCGTCTCCCAGCAGGCCAGGCATGGAGCCGGCCCACATGACCTCATCGCCCAGGTGGCGAGCGGCATAGCGATGAATGTCGCGCAGAAAATCCAGCGGAAAAGCCACGTCCTGCGACGGTGGCGTGATGAATTCCAATAGGGATTCTGAGTAGTCGGTCGTGATCCACGGGTGGGTCAGCTTGGACCCCAGCGCGAGTGGATGGTGTGTCTGTGCCAGATGGCCACTGGCATCAACCCGCAGGCATTCTTTTTCAAAACCACGGGTAATGCCCCGCAACACTTGCGCTTGCGCCAGCGCAGAAAATTGCGCTGCTGCATCGCAACAGGTGAACTTCAACATGATTTGCTATCCCTCAAACAGGCGGCCCGCAGTATGGCAGCTTTTGCGGGCTGGCGCTTTGAGCTATTTCAACCGGACGTACCGTGATGACATTGGAGCCGGGCGATCACCGCCCGGTAAATTGCGGTACCCGTTTGCCGGCCCACGCTGCCGCACCTTCCTTGAGGTCGGCCGAGCCCGCCGCGCGGGCGATGTCTTGCTGCAGGTCGTGCACGTTCAGCACGCCCCGGCCAATGTGGTTGATGTGCTTTTTCATGCCCAGCAGCGCCAGGGGTGCCATGGCCGCCAGCGTGGCGGACAATTTGTCAGCTGTGGCCTCCAGCGCATCGGCATTCACCAGATGCGTGAGGAAGCCACAAGCCTTCATCTCGGCAGCGTCGATCTTCTCTGCCGTTAAAAACAGGCGCTTGGCCGTGTCCAGCCCCAACCGGGCGACATAACGCTCCAGCCCACGCTGGTAGAAGTGCAGGCCCAGCCGCGCTGCGGGCATGAACATGTCAACGGCTGGCGTGCCCAGGCGGAAATCACAGGCCAGCGCAATGTCAGTGGCACCGCCATAAACACCGCCCTGGATGACCGCAAGGGTCACAGGCCGCGCGTCTTCAAGCGCGTTCACCAGATCATCGAACGCCACGGTGCGCGCCGCGCTGATCTGGTGGATGTCATAGCCGCTGCAAAAATACTTGCCCGTTGACTGGAGGCGTAGCACCAGCACCTCGTCACGCTGGTTGACACGGTCTATATGCGCGACTAACTCGTTCAAGTCATCAGGCCCCAGCCGGTTGGCCTGGTCGGGGCGACGCAGCGTGATGGTGGCCTGGTGGCCGTGGATGGTCAGTTCAGGGGTCATCGGATTGGAAAGTCGGTTCAGTTGGTGAGGATTTTTTGCTATTATTAATGTAGCTACTAAAGACCGTTATACGAGGGCTAGTGCCCTAATTGTATGATCAGGCCTAAATAACCAAGGAGTAATCTGCCATGACTTCAGCCACCATTGATTGCTGGCACGAGATTGTGAAGAGCAAAGACACCGCCGCGCTGTCTGCCATTCTGGCTGATGACGCCGTGTTTGAATCGCCCGTAGTGCACACGCCGCAGTTGGGCAAGGCCATCACCTTCAAGTACCTGCACGCGGCCCTGCACGTGCTCAACAACGACAGCTTTCATTACCTCAATGAGTGGCATGCGCCCCGGTCGGCCGTGCTGGAGTTCCAGAGCACGATTGAGGGCATTGTGCTGAATGGCGTAGACATCATCAGCTGGAACGACGCCGGGCTGATCACGCATTTCAAGGTGATGGTGCGACCCCTGAAAGCCATCAACAAGCTGCACGAGATGATGGGGCGAATGTTGCTTGCCGGGCAGAAGTCGTGACGGTGTGATGGCTGTCCAGGTGGGGGGCCTTGAGCCCGCTAACTGACGCCGGATGTCGCAAACTGTTTTGCTACGAAACCCCAGATCATGCGCGAAGCATCTGGCCCCTTGGGATCGCTGTAGGGTTGACGTGCCGCACCCCCACTCCATGCATGACCCAGCCCGGCAATCTCGCAGAGTGTTGCCACAAGTCTGCCCCGGGCTTGATAGTCGGTGATGGTGGCGGGGTAGCGTTCACCCCGTTTGACCACGCGTGACCGCCCCGGTTTTGCACCTTCTCTGGCGGCCCACAACTGCGCGGCTTCGGTGCCATTGCGGGATGCGACGATGGTGTCAGCGCTGCCCTGAATCACCAGCAACGCAGGCAGATGCTCACCGTCTGTCCGTGGCGCCAGGGGTAGGGGCACCCTGCGACCGCGCATGGCGCTGAGAGCGGTCGCAGATGAATGGGCGACCCCCGGTGCGATGCCCGAGTGCATGGCGACCGCCCGAAAACGCATCGGCAACCGGGTCGCCAACAACGCTGCCATCCCGGCACCCGCTGAGAGACCCGCCAGCGCGATACGGGCCGAATCAACCGGCTGCGTCAGGCAAATGTGATCGATTGCAGCCGCGATAGCATCGACTTCGCTTTGAGCCTTGCCGGACCGCGTCTGGTGCCAATTCCAGCAACCCTGCAGGTTCGCCAGGCGGCTCTGTTCAGGGTAGAGCACAAGAAAGCGTTCCCGCACGGCGACCTGGTTCATACGGGTGCTTGCGGCCAGCGACGATGCGTCCTGACCGCAACCGTGCAACATCACCATCAGTGGCAGGCGTTCGCTGCGCCGCACGGCGGGGGGCATAAAGAGCCGGTACCTCAGCGCGCCAACTGCGCCGGCAGTAAAGCCCGTGCCTGTCGATGTCAAATGCTGCGGTCTTTTTTTTGCTGCAAGCTTCTTCGCGGCGATGGGCTTGCGGGGCCGCAATGCCTGCGCGACCACTTTTGAGCCGATCCGCACGGCGGAGCGTGTCATCGCGGTCAGGGTGCGCTGAAATGAACGACTTGAAAGAGGATTTCGGATCCGTTTGCGCATGGCCTTGGTTTTTACTGCGATGCCAGCCTATCGGAGCGACGATTGCAGTCTGGTTTTCTCAGCCCTTGTTTGTAGGGGCTGCTAGCCGCTGGAGTCCGTGCGTTAACGCACAAATCAATCAGGAATTCCGATATGACAGACACCAAGTGCGCTATCGCACTGAAGGAATGCTTTCGACTATGTATCTTTATCACGGGAGCATGGAAGTCGTGCCCTCAGTTTCTATCAACGCCAAACACAGATTGGATATTCAATGAACTACGAAGAACGCGACAGCTACGGTATGTACAAAATCAACCCAAAGAGTGGTCCCGGCCCTGGCCTCATGGGTGCCGATACCCTCGTTGGAAATGACGTCTATAACAACGATGACGAAGATCTTGGAGATGTGAAAGAAATCATGCTTGACATGGCCAGTGGACGTGTCAGCTATGCCGTTTTGTCGTTCGGCGGGATTCTCGGCATGGGCGAGAAATTGTTTGCTGTTCCCTGGGATGCGCTGACGCTCGACACCGAAAACAAGCGCTTCACACTGAACGTCAAAAAAGACAGCCTTTCCCAGGCCCCAGGATTTGACAAAGATAGCTGGCCAGACATGGCCGATCAAAATTGGGCCAGAGGTATTCACGACTATTACGGGACCAAACCGTACGCAGGGGTTGCGTCGGCATAACCCGTCAGAGCCACGCCGTCAGCGTCACGCCAAACACCGGAGCGAACGGCGATGCAATCTGCTTCTTCGGTTCGCCGTCGCACAGACAGCAGCGATGACCCCTGTTCGAATGCATCCAAGGAGAACTCTATGGCTGCTCAAGTTCATCGGTTTGCGATTTTGCGTTCGCCCCTATTGGTCACTGTGTTGGTTGGGACGCTGTTTTTCGGCATGCTCGCAGTATTCCATCACGTCGTATTGGGTGCTGTTGAGCAGGCGGAACTACGACGTAAGGACAACGCTTTGGTGATCGAAGTAACCCGGCGATGCAATGCGGCCCGGCCACCCCTCGAAACGTCTTGCGCAGGCCTTGCAAAAGTTGGCGCTGGGGTATTCGCCGCGATACCGACTTCCCAGTAGCTGGGAAACCTGTTGATCTGCACGTGTTCAACCCGCAAACGTGGTTTCGGGCAAACCACGCACGCCTGGTATGCGGATCGAAAAGAGCGAGCCTGACAGCGGCGCTGAGGCCAGGGCCTGTTCGTTCAACCGCACCGACGCGCTCGTTACATAAAGCGTGTCCAGGTTGGCACCACCAAAGCAGCAACTGGTAGGGCGCGGCACCGGCATCTTGATGCGCAGCATTTCCTGACCTTCGGGTGAGTAGCGGGAGACCCGCCATGCATCCCAGATCGCCACCCACAGGCAGCCGTCTTCGTCGACGGTCAGGCCATCCGGTGTGCCGTCACTCGTATCCAGCGTGATGAAGGCGCGCCGGTTGGCGATGGTGCCTGTCATCAGGTCAAAGTCATACACGTAGATGGTTCGGCGCGGGGTGTCTGCAAAGTACATGCGCCTGTTGTCGGGACTCCAGCCCAGGCCGTTGGCAACGGTAAAGCCGGTGTCCATTTTTTTCCACAAGCCGTCGGCATCCACCCTGAAAAGGTTGCCCCGGTTGGCGGCGGTTCCCATGTCCAGCGTGCCGATCCAGAGGCGCCCCATGCGGTCGCACTTGCCGTCGTTATAGCGATTGCCGGGGCGGTCAGACTCCGGGTGGCAGAAGAAGCTCAGGTTCTTGCTTTCAAGGTCCAGCGTCATCAGGCCACCGGGTGTCGCCACCAGCAGGCCGCCTGTGGCCTTGGGGATCGCCACGCTGACCATGGAGCCGACTTTGACTTCTGTGTCCACGCCCTTGTGGGTGTCGTAGCGGTGGACCGACGGCGTCAGGATGTCAACCCAGTACAGCGCGCTGTCACGTGGCGACCAGGTTGGGCCCTCGCCCAGCAATGACCGTGTCTGGGCGACGCACTGAATATTGAAACCGGCGTCTTCTGCAGGAACGGCCTTGGTCTCTATGGACATCAACTGTCCTCCGGCATTGTGTGAAATGGTCCGGGCCGCACCGATGAGTGTGGATGACAGGCTATGTGCCCGGGCTGCATCCAGGTGGTTGGGTGCGCCGCTGAAGGCCACGGCACCAATCGGACGCCCTTCAATGTCAAAGATGGGCGCGGCCACCCCGGCTGCCGATGTGTCGAACTCCATGGTCTCCACGGCGTAACCCCGGGCACGCGTGAGATCAAGTTCACGCCTCAGGTCACCCAGGGTCGTGAGTGTGCGGTCGGTAAAGGCTTGCAGCGTCAGGCTTTCCAGCAGCTCGACCTGCCTGCGGGGTTCCAGGTAGGCCACGATGACCTTGCCCAAGGCAGAGGCGTGCAGGGGCAGCCGCAGGCCGACCTTGGACGTCAGACGCAGGTCCCGCCCCGCCTCTTCCGACGCAATCAGCACCACGCTGTCACCATCCAGCACGGCAAGCTGCGCCGTTTCTCCGACCGCATTGCGCAGGCGAACCAGCTCGTCCTGGGCGGCCAGCCTGAGGTCGAAGTCGCTCCAGACTTCATGGGCCAGTTCCAGCAGCCGAAAGCCGAGCTGGTAGGTCTTTGAATAGGCGTCATGGCGCAACAGGCCTTCACGCATCAGCGTGGCCAGAATGCGGTGAAGGGTGGCCTTGGGGAGGTTGCCCGCTCGCAGCAACTCGGTGAAGGTCATGGGGGTGCGGGCACCCGAGACGATGTTCAGAAGATTCATCGCCTTTTCAAGCACGCCGGTGCCGGCGACCGCAGACGACTCTTCGGCCACCCGCATGACGTCTTTGATCAGCATAGAGCAAGCACCTTAAAAGTTCCGTTAGAAGGAACTTTTTGAAAATTGAATAAATTTTTATAAATACAAAGGCTCACGGTTGCAAATATAAGAGATATGACTGCTTTCTGTGCTGCAAAACGGCTGATTTTTGTCTAGGGTAAGTACCAGTAGATGGAACTATATTTATAGAAAATAATTCGGTCACAAAGTTTGTTCCATTCAATGAAACTTAATCAGGAGACACCGTCATGATCACCAGAAGACTTTTCACGGCCTCGGCGGCTGCAACCTCGCTGGCGGGCAGCATTCCCGCGTGGGCGCAATCCAAAGCGCTGACCTATGTGGGCTGGTCGCAGGACGAGGCCGCCAGCAAGCCCACGCTGGGTGCCATGTTTGAGGGCTACCGCAAGGCCAATGCGGATGTGAAGCTCGATGTGGTGGGCTTCCCCTGGGCCCAGATGCAGCAAAACATCTTGCTGCGCTTGCGCTCGGGTCAACCGCTTGACGTTGTGCAACTGGCCGAGCGCTGGTTGCCCCAGTTCGGCACCACCGGGAAGATGCTGGACATGCGCGAGGTTTTTGGCAAGGCGCAACTTGAAAAGCTGATCAATCCCGGCACGCTGTCGCTGGGTGAGTTCCGGGGCAAGCAGCTCGGTGTGCCCTGGACTTCCGGCTCAATCGGCATGGTGGCCAACGCGAAAGTGTTGAAGGATGCCGGTGTGTCTGCGCCACCGCAGACCATTGATGCGTTCATTGAGGCGCTCAAGGCCATCAAAAAATCGCAGCCGCAAAGCGTTCCGTACGCCATGACGACCAAGAACAACAACTCACTGAGCCCGGACTTTCAGGTCTGGCTCTGGACCTTTGGCGGCAAGCTGTTTGATGACAAGGGCAAGGTCACGGTCAACAGTGCGGCGGGTGTGCGGGCGCTGACTTTCATGGTCGATCTGGTCAAGGATGGACTGGTGGCCAAAGACATTGACCGCCCCGACGCGCGCCGCATGTACGGCCAGAACCAGACCGGCTTCTACCATGATGCACCGCTGGCGCGCGGCTTTGCCCGCAGCAACTCGGGCAAGGGCACCGACTTTGACCTGTTCGTGCTGTCCATGCCCACGCCCGTGGTGCGCGCCGGGGATACGCCCCAGTCGTTTGCCTGGGGGCACCTGCTGTCGATGTTCAATGACGGCAAGGCAGCACCCAATGCGCAAACGCCACGTGGCAAGCTCGTCAGCCATCTGGCCTTCAGCGATGCCAACCAACTGGCCTACTTCAAGGACCAGGGTCTGTTCCCGGTGACTAACTCCGCGCTGGCCCAGCTGGCCAATGATCCCTACGTGGCGGCATGGACCCGCACGGCCCGTGCAGCAGGCCGCGACGAAATCTCGCTGTGGCCCAATTCAGCGGACATCACGACCATCGTAGGTGAAGAAGTGCAAGGTGCGCTGCTGGGCCAGAAGACCGCTCAGGCCGCGATTGAAAACATGGGCAAACGCATGGAAGCCAAGATGGCGGATACGCCCAAAGCCTGACCTTCTGGATTTTGCGGACAGGATGAACATCCCCACTTCATGACGACAGCAACCCTCAAGGGGCACCGCGGCAACCTCAAGGCACAGGAACGGCGAACCGGATTTCTGTTTCTGCTCCCTGCCTTGATCGCATTTGCCGCAGTCATCCTGTTCCCTTTCCTGCAGTCGCTCCGGTTGTCGCTGTACAAGTACACCATCGACATGGAGCAGCCCGTGTTTGTGGGCCTCGGCAACTTCTCACGGCTGCTGAAGGACCCAGGCACGACCACGGTCTGGCTCAACACGCTGCTGTTTGTGGTGGCAACCACCGCGTTGACCTTTGTGCTGGGGCTGGCCTGGGCGTTGATGATGAACCAGTCGTTCAAGGGCCGCGGGTTCATCCGGGCGGTGTCGCTGTTGCCCTGGGTGCTGCCCTCCACGGTGACTGCCTTCTTGGCGGCGTGGATTTTGAACGGCCAGTATGGCGTCTTGAACGCCTTGTTGCTCCAGGTGGGCATCATCCAGGAGCCCGTCGCCTGGCTTGCCGAAGAAAAGGGTGCCATGGTGGCCGTCATCCTGACCAAGGCCTGGTTGTCCGTGCCCCTGTTCATGGCATTCTTCCTGGCGGGTCTGCAAGGTGTGTCGCAAGACCAGGTTGATGCCGCCAGGGTGGACGGCTGCGAGAACATTGGCGTGCTTCGCTATGTGGTGTTGCCTCACCTTTTTCCCACCATGGTCATCGTGACGATCCTGGGCGCCATGGGCAATTTGCAGACCTTTGATGTGATCTACGCGCTGACGCAGGGTGGCCCCATCAAGGCCACCACCATGCTGTCGGTCGAGGTCTACAAGCAGGCGTTCCAGAACTGGGACATGGGAACGGCTTGCGCGGTGGGCGTGCTGTGGTTCATCACCATTGCCATCCCCACCACGTTCTACCTGCGCATACTTTTCAAACGCGAAGGCTGACCCCATGCTGAACCTTTTGACATGGCGCGCACGGACCGCGTTCTGGAGCGTCTTTACCCTGATTGCCGCGTTTCTGTTCCTGCCGCTGATCTGGATGGGACTCACCTCGATCAAGCCCGAGAGCGAGGTGTTCGTGCGCATACCGACCCTCTGGCCCAAAGCGGCCACCTTTCAGAATTACATCAACCTGTTCAGCCGCAGCGACATGGTGGAGCAACTCAAGAACAGCCTGATCACGGCCGGTGGTGGCGCGCTGCTGACCGTCGTGCTGGCCACCTACGCGGCCTATAGCTTTGCCAAGTTCCGTTACCGCGGGCGCAAATCACTGATGTTCTTGATGCTGTCGGCGCAGATGTTTCCTTTCGCCATGCTGCTGATCAGCCTGTACCCACTGCTGCAACAGCTGGGCCTGCTCAACACCCATGCAGGCCTCATCATTGCCTACATCATCCTGGCCCTGCCCAGCGGCACCTACATGCTGTACAGCTATTTTGTGAACATACCCACCGAGATCATCGAGGCGGCGCGGGCCGACGGTGCGGGTGAGCTCTATATTCTTCACCGCATCGTTTTGCCGCTCGCCCTGCCGGCCATGGTGACCGTGGGTTTGTATTCCTTCATGTGGGCCT
>JANOAP010000107.1:0-5216 GCA_031411175.1 Rhodoferax sp.
TGCTTACGGCCTGTTTCGACGCGATCAAGTCTGGTTTGTCGAAAAGCGCCAGGATCAAAGCTCATCCCTGTATCCGTTGCTCGATTTCAGCCCGCGCAAAAATGAAGCGCTGGAGCGCGGTTACCTGCAAGGGCGCTATGGTGCGTTGCCCTTGCTGCCCAACCAGGCTCTGGGAGTGAAGCACTGATGGGGCAGGACAACCAAGCCAAAGACCGGCAGTTGCGTCGCAAGGCGTCCAAAGAGGCGCGGCGTGCCAGTTACGCACGCATCTTGATCGTCACCGAAGGCAGTAAGACCGAACCGCTGTATTTGGAGGAGATCTGCGCCGCGCATCATCTGCATTCCGCAAACGTCGCAGTGCAGCCAGGTCAACTGGGGACCGCGCCGTTCCAGGTAGTGCGCTATGCCCAGCAACTGTTTCAAGAAGGCGATTTGCGTAAAGGCATTCCTCCCAAGAGTTTCGACCAGATCTTTGCCGTGTTTGACCGTGACAATCACGAAAGCTATTTCAACGCCCTGGAAGTGGCCAAATCCCTGGACGGCAAAATGCGCAACGACGACCGGCAGCCCGTCAGCTTCAAGGCCATTGCCTCCATTCCCAGCTTCGAGTTGTGGCTGTTGCTGCACTACGAGGATGTTCAAGCGCCGATTCACCGCGATGAGGTGATGGATCGTTTGAAGCAGCACATCCCCGGCTATGACAAAGGCGCAGGCGGCGCGTTTGCGACCACCTGCGATCGGCTGGAAACGGCGAATCAGCGGGCGCAGGCACTGGCGGCGAAGTTCAATGCCCACACGGCCCCCGAACCTTTTACTGCCCTGCACGAACTGGTCACGCTGCTAACCACGCTACGCGCCTGAAGATGGTCGATCCAACACGGCGGCGGGTTCATCTTTGGCATCAACCGTGCCGCCATGGCGGCGATGCCGTTTGAAACGGCTATGTCCGGTATGCGGCACGCAGCCCAGGTTTTGGTACGGGTATTTAAGCGATCACTTTCAAGCGGCCAATGTCAAGGCGCTATGTGGGTACGGTACTTTTTAGCCGCCTGGCGAAGCCGCACATTGGGCTTTGGCGGGTCCAGCAGGGCTGAGACAAACGCGATTTGCTCGGAACGCGTCAACTGGATCGCCTCGTTCTCCCGGATGATCCTGTTTGCCGCCTCTTGCATGATTGCCTTTTCAGAATTGTCAAATATTTGCTGCATTATTAATAGCTTGCCAAGCCCTACCTATAAGGGCTAGCGACGTTTTTGATGGGTAAAAACGGGTGAATCATGCTTGTGGCGCTGCAACCACCACCGGATGATCACACGGCACCGCGCCCACGCTGCTGGCACCGCCAGGTTGCCCCAGGCCGCTCACGCCGGGGCCGAAGAATTCACGGTTGACCGCAATGAAATGGGTCAGATGCACAGGCACGTCTGCGTCTTCAAAGATGGCCTCCGGCGGGCACACTGACACGCAGATACCGCAGTTGATGCATTCGTCCGGGTGGATGTAGAAGGTGCGCACGCCTTCGTAGATGCAATCGACCGGGCAGCATGACACGCAGGTGGCGTCCTTGCAGTCGATGCAGCCATCCACGATCACGTAGGTCATTGGCAGCCCACCTTCATGGTCTCAGGCACCCTTCCAGATGGGCTTGCGTTTCTCCTGAAACGCCTTGACGCCCTCCTGCGAATCTGAAGAGTTCAGCGCCGCCACCAGCGCGGGCAGGCGCGTGGCCTGCGCCTGCACGGGAGACATCTGCCCGGTGGCGCGCACCACCTGCTTGATGGCCTGAACGGACAGCGGCGCACAGGCCAGAATGTCATTGACCCAGCGGGTCACGGCGGCATCCAGCTCAGCGCGCGGCACCACTTCGTTGACGAGCCCTAGCGACAGCGCCTCGGCCGCCTTGATGCGCTTGCCCGTGAGCATCATGCCCATGGCTTTGCGAAACGGAATCTGCCGCTGCAGCAGCGTCATGCCGCCATCCAGCGGCAAGCGGCCCACCAGCGCTTCCGGCAGGCCAAAGCTGGCGTCTTCACAGGCCACTACGATGTCGCAGCCCAGCACCATCTCGAACCCGCCACCCAACGCAAAGCCGTTGACGCGCGCAATCACCGGGATGTTGAGCGTCTCGCGCAACGCGATACCGCCAAAGCCGCCGGGCCGGGCGGCCGACCAGTATTCCAGCCCAGTGGTGGATGGGTTTTTCATATCGGCCCCGGCGCAGAACGCACGCTCGCCCGCACCGGTGAGCACAATCACGCGCACGCTGCGGCTGGCTTCCAGCTCGGTCCAGATGGCTTGCAAGCGCGCCTCGGTGGCCAGGTCCACCGCGTTCATCACCTCGGGGCGTGACAGCGTGATGGTGGCCACGTGGCCTTCAATTTTGAACTCGACGCTCATTTGGCACCTTGCAGCGAAAGGGCCTCGGCCAGAATTTCGTCAGTGTGCTGCCCAAGGCGCGGCGGTGCGCGGCGCAGCTCAACATGCGCACCGGACATCTGGATCGGGCTGCTGATAAAGCTCACCGGTTGGCCCTCGCCCTCGCCCTTCATCAGCATCTGGTTGTGAAGCGTCTGGGGATCGACCAGCGCTTCGCGCAAATCGCGCACTGGCGCACACAGCAGGTCTTGCTCTTCAAGGCGTGCCAACCAGTAGGCACGGGTGTTGCTGGCAAACTGTGCTCGGAACATGCCCTGCAGCTCAGGCTTGTTGGCAAACTGCTGGTTGAGATCACAAAACTTCGGGTCTTTGGACAGGTCATCCAGATGCAGCGCCGTACAAATGTCGCGCAGCGGGTTTTCCTTGAACGCGCCCACCAGCACCAGCGGGCCATCCTGCGTCTGGAACACGCCCGACAGGGGCATGGCGGCCCAGTTGACCTCCGAGTCCTGCATCATGATCATGGCGGCTTCCTGCATCTGCATGGCCAGCATGGAGTTGTAGAGCGACACACTGATTTTTTGCCCGGTGCCGGTGCGCGCGCGGTGCAGCAGCGCCAGCAAAATGCCCTGCACCAGGTGCATGCCGGCCGAGTAGTCGGCCAACGCGGTGGGATAGACCGACACCGGCACGGCGTCATCGGCGCGGCGCGCCATCACGCCGCTCATCGCCTGGGCCAGCACGTCCTGCCCGCCCTTGTGGGCATAGGGGCCGCTTTCACCGTAGCCGGTGCCCACGGCATAGATGATGCGCGGGTTCAGCGCCCGGCAACCTTCATAACCCAGGCCCATGCGGTCCATGACACCCGCGCGGAAGTTGTTGACCACCACATCGGCATCGGCAATCAGCGCCTTGACGGCGGCGATCTTGTCGGGGTCGCGCAAGTCCAGCGCCACGCTGCGCTTGTTGCGGTTCAGGCTGCAGAAGATCGGGTTGTCGGCACCATGCACAGGCGCAAAGGTAGAGCGGCTCAAATCGCCACTGCCTTTGCGCTCAATCTTGACCACGTCGGCACCGTAGTCGGCCAGCATCTGCGTGCAGACCGGGCCCATCATCACCTGCGTGAAGTCAATCACACGCACGCCGGTCAGGGGCATGTCGGCGGGTTGCTCAGAATTCTTGTTCATACGGTCTCCAATGATTCGGGGCGCATCGCCAGCGCGCGGGCAAAGGCCGGCACGTCGGAGTTGAGGCCGGTCTGGTCACCGGGGTCGGCACCCTGGGCACGCAGCACTTTCTGCACGGCGCGCACGTCCACGTTGCGTACCGTCACACCAGCGTTCAGCGCCAATGCTGCGGCCACGCCTGCGGCCTCACCCATGGCCATGCAGGGCGGGATTTCGCGTGAGATTTTCTGGGCCTGCGACGTGACCGAGTAGTGGCGGCCCGCCACCAGCAGGTTGTCGATCTTCTGCGGCAGCAGCACGCGATAGGGCATGTAGTAATCGCGGCCACGCGCCACGCTGTCGTCAAAGCGGGTGCGGGCGGCCAGGTCTTCCTTGGTCAGCACGTACTCGCCTTCCAGCAGTCGGGTCTGGCGCACGCCGGTCTGGGGTGCCACGTCAATCACCACGCATTTCTCAAAGCCTGGCAGCTTGCCCCGCACAAAGTCCACCAGCGCATGGATGTGCTTGCGGCCCTGGATTTCGGCGCGCGTGAGGTCTTCCACCTTCAGGCCATCCAGCCCCGCCATGTGCGGGCAGTTGCACCACACCACGCCCGGCAGCGGCGTTTTGAGCCACCACAGTCCCCAGGAGCCGCCCAGCACTTTCTTGATGCGCCGGTCCAGCGCGGCGTAGGCTTCGGGCTCTTCGCGCTCGAAGCGTTCCGCGGTTTCGGTGTCCACCCCGCCCAGGCGGAACACGGTCGTCATGATGTAGTTGCCGCTGATGTGTTGCGCGCCCGCGCTGGCGGCCACGTCCAGGTCGCCAGTGGCGTCAATCACCACATCACCCAAAATGGCTTCGCGGCCTGATTTGCTCTCGCAGATTACGCCCTTCATTTTTCCGTCTTCCACAATCGCCTCGGAAAACCAGGAATGAAGGCGCAGTTTGACTTTGTGCTCCTGGACCATCTCCAGCGAGGCGCGTTTCCAGGCGTCCGGGTCGAAGGCGGCGGCGAAGACGATGGGATGCGGCGTTTGCGGCTGGTGAAAGTCAAACGTGCCCCAGCGCGTCCAGCGACGGATGCTGTCGGCGTCATAACCCCAGTCGTTCTGTCGCGGGTACTGCGCAAGGCCCATGGCGGCCATGCGCTCCAGCAGCGTCATGCACACGCCGCGCACCGAGATTTCATTCAGGTGGTTGTCCCACATGTCGTCCAGCACCAGCACCATGCCGCCCGAAGCCAGGCCGCCCAGATGGGTGTAACGCTCCAGCAAAATCGTATCGGCACCGTTGCGGGCTGCGGCCAGTGCTGCCGAAAAGCCTGCCGGGCCGCCGCCGACCACCACCACGTCGGCCTTGGTGGCCACTCGCACGCCGTGCGCAGGGCGTTGGATCAAATCACCGATATTGCTCATAAGTAACTCCGTTTTGCGCTCAATTCAGTGGCTCTGCTCGGGCTGCCACTTCACGACCGCACGCTCCACCAGCGCGACGATCAGGAAAAAACTGCCCGACAACGCCGCGCTCATCACAATCGCTGAATACAACAGCGCCGAATCAAAATTGAAGGTGGCCTGGATGATCAATGCGCCGATGCCCACCGTCGCGCCAATCCACTCGCCCACCACCGCGCCGATCACCGCCATTGAGGCCGAGATGCGCAAAGCCGAGAAG
>JANOAP010000108.1:0-4083 GCA_031411175.1 Rhodoferax sp.
TCCAGGGGCTTACCAGCAGCGGCACATGGTAATGCTGCTGCGGATGTGCCACCCCAAAGTCCAGACTGACTTTGTTCAAAAAATTGGGCTCGGGCAGGGTGACACCCCTTGCCTTGAAATACCCGGCTACATCAAACACCAGGCGATAGGTTCCCGCCTTCAATGAAGCCGAATCGTACAGCAGGCCATCCGGGTTCCGGCCGTCTTCGTTCAGCGTGAAACGCTTCACCAGGGTCGCGTCGTCCCCCTGCGTAACGTAGAACGCGACAGCCATGCCAGCGGCGGGACCACCCTGCATGGTGTCCAGTACATGTGTGCTCAAGCCCATGGAGTATCCCCTTTCACTATGACAATTCAAAGATAGTCTGGCATCGCCCGGATGCATCTCAAAGATTCGGCAGGCGGTTTACAGAAGTGTATACACTTTTTGAAAATCCGGCTATCATGCCGCCATGGAATCTTCCTCAACCCATGTGATCGTCCAGGCGCTAACCAAGGCGATTGTGGAGCACCGGCTGCAACCTGGTGCCAAGCTGGCCGAGCAGAAGTTGGCAGACCATTTTGGGGTGTCGCGCACGCTGGTAAGGCAAGCCTTGCTGCAACTGTCCCAGCATCAACTGGTTCGCCTGGAGCCCGCACGGGGTGCCTTTGTGGCGGCACCTTCGGCGGCCGAGGCCAAACAGGTATTTGCTGTGCGCCGCATGCTAGAGACCGAGATGACGCGCGTGTTCGTGCGCCAGGTTACCTCGGCCAAAATCCGTGCCTTGAAAGAGCATGTGGCGCAGGAAAAACTGGCCGTAGACAGCCATGACGCCTCGGGGCGGACCGAGTTGTTGGGTGATTTTCATGTGCGCATGGCCGAACTCATGGGTAACGAGGTGCTGGCCCAAATTTTGGGGCAACTGATCTCGCGTTGCGCCCTGATCACCCTGATGTACCAGAGCGCCCACGCCGCCGAACACTCGGTTGAGGAACACGCGCAGATCGTCAAGGCTCTGGCAGCCCGTGATGAAGAAAGCGCCATGCGCCTGATGCAGGCGCATTTATTGCACGTCGAAGAGAACCTTGCATTTGACCGCGCTGTGCCCAGCAGCGACATCGCCACCGCACTGGCTTGAACCTGGAACCCCGTCCTGATGACCTACAGCAAGACCCCCTACCCGCGTGACCTGATCGGCCATGGCCGTCATGCACCTTATGCGCAGTGGCCAAACCAGGCACGCATTGCTGTGCAATTCGTCCTCAATTATGAAGAGGGCAGCGAGAACTCGGTGCTCCATGGCGATGCAGGTTCGGAGCAATTTTTGAGTGAAATGTTCAACCCGGCCAGCTTTGCGGACCGCCACCTGAGCATGGAGAGCATTTATGAATACGGTTCGCGCGCGGGAGTTTGGCGCATCCTGCGTGAGTTTGAGCAACGCGGCCTGCCTTTGACCATTTTTGGTGTGAGCATGGCCTTGCAACGCCACCCTGAGCTGACCGCAGCGTTCAAATCACTAGGCCACGAAATTGCCTGCCACGGCTGGCGGTGGATCAACTACCAGACCATAACCGAAGCCACCGAGCGCGAACACATGCGCATGGCCATGGAGGTCATCCTACAACTCACGGGCGAACGCCCCTTGGGCTGGTACACCGGTCGCGACAGCCCCAACACGCGACGCTTGGTGGCAGACTATGGTGGCTTTGAATATGACAGCGACTACTACGGTGACGACCTGCCTTTTTGGATGAAGGTGCAAAAAACCAACGGCGACACCGTGCCGCAATTGATCGTACCCTACACGCTTGACACCAACGACATGCGGTTTTCGTCCGCGCAGGGGTTTGCCCAGGGTGATGATTTCTTCACCTACCTGCGCGACAGCTTTGACGTGCTTTACGCCGAGGGTGATCCCCATGGCCTCAACGCACCCAAAATGCTCAACATCGGCATGCACTGCCGCCTGCTGGGTCGGCCTGGTCGCATGAGGTCCTTGCAGAACTTCCTGGACTACGTGCAGGGCCACAGCGACGTCTGGATTTGCAGGCGTATCGATATTGCGCGGCACTGGCACAAGATTCATCCCTATCAACCTCAAGCCGGGAAATGACATGCCCATCACTCTGAATCAGCTCAACGCCGCGTCGCTCGAAGACGCTGAAAGAATGCTTGACGGCCTGTACGAGCACTCACCCTGGATTGCAGCCCAGGCACTGCACCAACGCCCGTTTGCGTCGCTGGTGCAGCTGAAATACGCCATGACGCAAATCGTGGAGAAGGCAGGCCGTGAAGCCCAGGTCAAATTGATCTGCGCACACCCCGAACTTGCTGGCAAAGCCATGGTGAGCAATGCGCTCACAGCAGAGTCCACCAACGAGCAAACCAAGGCAGGCCTCACGAACTGCACGCCCGAAGAGCTGGCCCGCATCCAGACCCTGAATGCAGCCTATGCCAGCAAATTTGGTTTTCCGTTTGTGCTGGCCGTGCGCGGCGCCCGTGGCGCAGGCCTCAACAAGCAGGAGATCTTCGACACGTTTGAGCGGCGGCTGTCCAGTCACCCCCATTTTGAACTGGCCGAATGCCTGCGCAATATCCACCGCATTGTGGAGATTCGCCTGAATGACAAGTTCGGCATCACACCCGACCTGGGCAACGACGTCTGGGATTGGCAAGAAAAGCTCGCCACACACACCGACCCTGGCTACGCTGAAAAAGGCCAGCTCACGGTCACCTACCTCACTGACGCGCACCGGGCCTGTGCCCAGCGCATCTCTCACTGGATGCGCGAGTGCGGATTTGATGAAGTTGAAATCGATGCTGTTGGCAATGTGGTGGGCCGCTATCACGCCGCAAGTGGCCCAGCGAAAACCCTGCTGACCGGCAGCCACTACGACACCGTGCGAAACGGCGGCAAATACGATGGTCGCCTGGGCATCTTTGTACCGATGGCCTGCGTGCGTGAACTCAAGCGCCAGAACAAACGCCTGCCGTTTCAAATAGAGGTAGTCGGCTTCGCCGAAGAAGAAGGACAGCGCTACAAGGCCACCTTCCTGGGCTCGGGCGCGCTGACGGGTGACTTCAAACCCGAATGGCTGGACCAGCAAGACGCTGATGGCATCAGCATGCGCCAGGCCATGCAGCAGGCCGGGTTGTGCGTTGACGACATACCCAAGCTCAAACGCAAGCCGGCAGATTACTTGGGCTTTGTCGAGGTACACATCGAGCAGGGGCCAGTACTCAACGAGCAGAATATTCCGCTGGGTATCGTCACCTCCATCAACGGCAGCATGCGGTACCGCTGCGAGGTCACGGGTGTGGCCTGCCACGCCGGGACCACGCCTATGGACCGGCGCCGCGATGCCGCCGTGGCAGTGGCTGAGCTGGCCTTGTACGTCGAAAAGCGTGCCGCGCAGGACGGCGACTCCGTGGGCACCATCGGCATGCTGAGCGTGCCCAACGGGTCCATCAATGTGGTGCCCGGGCGTTGCGAGTTCAGCCTGGACTTGCGTGCCCCCAGCAACGCGCAGCGCGACGCACTGGTCAACGATGTGCTCGCCGAATTCAAGACCATTTGCGAGCGACGTGGCGTGCACTTTGCCGTTGAGGAAACCATGCGCGCTTCAGCGGCACCCAGTGCGCCGGAATGGCAAGCACGCTGGGAGCGTGCGGTGACCTCACTGGGCGCACCGATTTTCAGGATGCCCAGTGGCGCTGGCCATGACGCCATGAAACTGCATGAAATCATGCCGCAGGCCATGCTGTTTGTGCGCGGACAAAACGCCGGCATCAGCCACAACCCGCTTGAGTCCACCACCAGCGACGACATGCAGCTTGCCATTGACGCCATGACTGCCCTGTTTGCCCAGCTTGCGGCACAACCCTGAAACCCGTTTACAAAAACCCAACATGACCCCCTACGAACAACTCGACGCCTGGATTGATGCCCACTTTGACGAGCAGGTGAAGTTTCTTCAGGAATTGATCCGCGTGCCCACCGATACGCCACCGGGCAACAACGCGCCGCACGCTGACCGCGCCGCCGAATTGCTGCACGGCTTTGGCTTCGAAGCAGAAAAATACCCGGTGCCCCAAGCCGAAGT
>JANOAP010000109.1:0-5476 GCA_031411175.1 Rhodoferax sp.
ACACCGAGCGGGCGGAAAACACCGCCCGCATGCTGGACGTCAATTACCAGACATCGCTGCTGCCGCAGTCGGCCGCCGTGGCGCAGGTCGGCTGGCAGGGCCTGCTGTCCATCAGCGAGCTGGTGCCCGCCTACACCAAGAAGCAGGGCGAGATCACCCCCAGGGCGGTGATGGAGTTCATGGTCAAGGACGAGGACAACCCGTCCAGCATCGTGTCCTGCCTGGGCGCGGCGCGCGAAAACGCGCGCGCCGTGCGCGGCACCCTCACCACCGAGGTGTGGGAGACGCTAAACACCACTTGGCTGGAAGTCAAACGCATGATCAAGGCGGGTGACTTCGAGCGCGACCCGTCGCAGTTTTTTGAATGGGTCAAGTTCCGTTCGCACCTGTCACGCGGCGTCACGGTGGGCACTATGCTGATGGACGAGGCCCTGTACTTCATGCGCCTGGGCACTTTCCTGGAGCGGGCGGACAACACCGCGCGCCTGGTGGATGTGAAGTTTCATGCGGTGCAAAGCGATTTTTTTGGCGCCGCCAGCGAGAAAGACCAAGAGTACGACTTCTACCATTGGAGCGCGATTTTGCGCAGCGTCTCGGGCTTCGAGGTGTACCGCAAAGTGTATCGCGACGTGATCAAACCCGAGCGCGTGGCCGAGCTGCTGATTCTGCGGCCCGACATGCCGCGGTCGCTGCACGCCAGCCTGAATGCGGTGGTGACCAACCTCGCGCTGGTGACCAGCGAAGACTCGTCAGAAACCAGTCGCCGTGCAGGCAAACTGCGCGCGGAGTTGCAGTTTGGCCGCATTGACGAAATTCTGGCGACCGGCCTGCACGCCTACCTCACCCAGTTCCTGGACCGGGTGAACGACCTGGGTGCCCACATCAGCCGGGAATTCCTGGTGCCGGCGGCTACCTGACCCACCCGGCCTCGCGCCGTCTCGTCTGCCCCTGACCATCGGACCGATGACCGTGTTTGATCGTCTGTCCGGCTGGTTGCCGTCAGCGCGGGAATTCGCGCAGACTACAAGCAGGCGTTTGCAGCGGGTTCCCCCGACCTGAAGGATGCGCTGCAACCTGGCCAGGTCGCGCTCGATGTATCAGAGCTGGGTGACAGGCGGGCAGGCGCTTGATCGCCTGCTGTACGAGAAGGTGGGCATCTATTCAGGCTTGAACCCAGCACTCTTTAGAAGCTCGGCGCTTTCAGCCACATAGCTTTGCATGTATTTGCGGGATTCTTCAATGGTCTCCACAACAGGGTCAATGCCCAAAGGTTCAAATGCGCGCGCTTTTCCGAGTTGCTGCACGGCCTCGTTCGCTGCCTTGTGCAGGAACTGAATTCGATCTTCCGGCGTGCCTTTGGGTGCCCAGATTCCGTACCAGGACTCGGTCACAAATTTCGGGAAGCCGCTCTCCACTGCGGTTGGCAGGTCAGGCATCACGGAACTGCGCTTTTTGGAAGTCACGACGATGGGTTTGACCCTGCCGCTTTTAGCCATGGACTGGAGTGAAATGATGGAATCAATCAGTATCTGGGTGTGGCCCCCGGCCACATCGGTCAGCGCAGGTGCTGTACCCTTGTAGACGGTAGTCGTCAGACGAAGCCCGCCTTGCTGGGCCAGCATGAGGGTTCCCAAATGAGCTGCAGCGCCGAGTGCGGGCAGGCCGGCCGTCCATTTTTCGGGGTTTTGCTTGGCGGCATCTATCACCTCCTTTATTTTGCTTTGTGGCAAGTTGGGCGAAATGACCATCAGCAAAGGGGCTTCGCCAACCCGTGCCACCGCAGAGAAGTCCGTCAGAGGGTCATACGGTGGCGTGGCCATGACCTGTTTGGCCAGCACGTGGGTTGATGCCGAAAACAGGATCGTCATGCCGTCCGCCGGGGCGGTCTGAACAGCCTTTCCGCCAATCGAGCCGTTGGCACCCGCGCGGTTTTCAACAATGACAGGGACATTCAAATTGGTTTGCATCTGCTTGGCAATCAAGCGTGCTGCGCTGTCGACACCTCCTCCAGGCGCAAAAGGCACGATCATTTTGATCGGACCATCCGGAAATTTCCCCTGTGCGGCGACGACTCCGACCACAGCCGTCAGACCTACTGCAATCACTTTTCTGAAAATTGAATTCATGTGAATCTCCTAAAAATGGGTAGCTTGAATATTTGCGGTTCAGTCGCGATAACCTTTGCGCCAGGCCCCCGAGCCACCCCGCAATGGGGCGTCTGGCGATGGGCCGTGGAGCTTGGCGTAGGACTCGATCGTCTTGGTCATGCGTTGCAACAACCAGTCAGCAACCGCCTCACTTGTTTCTTCCGTCTTCAGGCGCTTCAAGATGCCGCGCACGGCCTGGTCTTGTGACGCTATGGGGCCGGGCTTGAGCAGGAAGCTCTCGACTTCAGTCTGGCCCAGACGTTCGCTTTCGGCCCAAAGGTAGTCGGCAATGTCATGCTCGAAGTCCTCCAGCGTGACGCTCATGCCACTCATGCTGCATGAACATCCCAGCGCAATGTGCTGGGCAGCCAGCCGGTGCCACAGATCAGACAGATAGACTGCTTGCTGCCGGGATGTTGTCATGGCGAGAAGGTCAGGCACGGCTAGAGGCGCGCAGCTTCCCGGTTTCCGACAACTTCACCTGGAAGTTGTCGTCCAGCACCACGCCATAGAGTTCTTCTGCTGCTTGGCGACTGACATAACCTTCGCGCACATCTTCGGCCACCTTAGCAGCATCTCGCTTGAGCGGGTTGCCAAAGCCGCCGCCACCGCCCGAGAGCATCTTGTAGGCGTCACCCCGCTCGAGTCGTACGTTGAAAATCTTGGCGTTCGGCAGGTCCGTCTGCCAACCCGTCTTGCGGCGGATGGCAATGCCGTTGCCCGCTGCCTCACCGCCACCCTCAAGGCCCCAGGGCTTGCAGTGCATGCGGTCGATGCGGGTGGTGACCGAAAAGGGGGACAACGCCTGCACGATCATCTCGGCACCCAGGCCACCGCGGTATTCACCGGCGCCGCCACTGTCCTCGCGGATCTTGTAGCTTTCCACCAGCACCGGGTACTTCGCCTCGAGTTGCTCGGTCGGGCTATTGTGGGTGTCGCCGTCGTTTATGCACACCGTGACAGACACACCGTCTTCGCGTGATTTGGCACCCCAGCCGCCACCCAGCGGTCCGATGCCGACAATGAACAACCGTCCGTCTTCCGGCGAAATGCCGTGAATGTTGGGGAATACCAGGTCGGCATGGTGCCCGGCAATGGAGCGATCTGGAATGGCGGGTGCCAATGCCTTGAAGATGGTGTCGATCACCGTCATCGGAAAGGTCATCCATACCCGCATGGGGTACGGGCGCTCCGCACTGATCACAGTGCCCATTGGCATGATGACTTTGAGCGAGCGGAAGCTGCCATCGTTGACCGGGTAGTCTGTGGGCGTGGTCAAACATTTGTAGGCTACCTGCGCGCACGCAATTCCTGTCGTGAAGCCTGAGTTGTAGAAACCCTTGACCTGTTTGCTCACGTCAGACAGGTCTACCGTCATCTCGTCACCTTTGACGATGACCTTGACGCGGATGGGAATGCGCTTGCCGATTTCCAGGCCATCGTCATCCATGAAGGACTCAGCCTCATAGGTGCCATCAGGAATCGACACGGTGTTCTGGCGTGCAACGGCCTCGGACTGATCCATGATTTGCTGGATGGAGGCCTGAACCTCCCTGTTGCCGTAACGCTGGACCAGCTCCGTGAAACGGCGCTCACCGGTGGTGATGGCGGTGATCTGGGCGCGCAGGTCACCCAGTGCCCGCTCAGGCATCCGCACGTTCATGGCGATGATGTCCAGCAGGTCCTGGTTGACCTTGCCTGCGGTCTGGTATTTGACGATGGGAATCTGGATGCCTTCAGAGTAAATGTCCGTGGTGATCTGCCCCAGACTGCCACCCACATCCAGCCAGTGCGCCATGCAACAGGTAAACCCGATCAACTCCCCCTCATGAAACACCGGCATGGTGAACGTGAAGTGGTTCAAGTGACTGCCTGTGGTGTAGGCATCATTGGTCACAAGGATGTCACCAGGGCCAATGTTCTTGTAACCGAAATGGCGAATCTTGGATTTCACCGTTTCTGACATGCCACGAATGAACATCGGCAAACCCAGACCGATAGACACGGTGTCGCCCTCCCGTGTAAAGAGCCCCACGGTGAAGTCCAGTGCCTCATAAATGATGAGGTTGTAGGCCGTGCGCATCAGGTTCGTCTTCATCTCTTCGGTCACGGCGAAAAGCCCGTTGCGAATAATTTCAACGATAACTGGATCCACCAATTTCTCGGCGGGGATTTGAACTTGTGTAGTGGTCATGTGCGGTCACTCCCGATAGAAATTTGAAGGTTGCCGTAAAGATCGACGGTCACGGTGTCACCCAGCTGCACGACGGTTGTGGATGCGTGCTCTTCGACCAGTGCCGGGCCCGTGAAGACGTTCCCGCTCTTGAGCAATTCGCGCTTGTAAACGGCCGATGATACGAATTGATCTGCGCTGCGGAAGTAGACAGGCTTGTGCGCACGCAAGGCGGTGCCATCCGGCTGCTCGCTGCCCTTCTCAACGGTATTGCGCGGGGGCTTCTTCATGCGCCCGAGTACTGTCACACGCAAGCTCACGATGTCGGCCGACTCCTTGGGTGCCGAAGTGCCATAGCGAATTTTGTGCACCTCATCGAAATGGGTTTTGATCGCTGCGCGGTCTCCCTCGATAAAAAATTCGTGAGGCAAGTCCACCGTGACGGCATGTTCTTGACCCACGTAGCGCATATCGCCAGCGCGCTCAAAGACCAGCTCATCCGGGCGAATCTGGGACGCGCCAATGGCTGCGCGCCCTTCGTCTTCCATCTCCTTGTAGATTGCTTCGATCTCGTCAAATGAAAGACCATCCAGGTGGCGAAATACGGAACGAACGTAGTCGTAGCGCAGGTCGCTGAACAGCATGCCGTAAGCAGAAAAATAGCCAGGCGCATGCGGAATCAGGACTTTTCGAATCCCCAGTTCCCGCGCAATGGCGGATGCGTGCAATGGTCCTGCACCGCCGTAAACAACCATCGTGAAACTTCCCGCGTCCAGACCCCGCTCGGTCGTTACTGCCTTCACGGCATGGGACATCTGGGTCACCGCGATTCGCAGGATGCCGTCTGCTGCCCTGGTTGCGTCCAACCCTAGCGGCTTGGCAATTTTCTCTTCCATGGCCCGGGTGGCACGGTCCAGGTAAAGCGGCATTTCACCGCCCAGAAAATTGTGTTCATCCAGACGGCCCAGTATCAGGTTGGCATCCGTCACGGTGGGCTCGGTGCCGCCCCGTCCATAACACACCGGGCCGGGCATGCTGCCAGCAGAGCGGGGGCCAACGCGCAGGGAATTGCCAAGCTCAAGGCGGGCAATCGATCCGCCACCGGTGCCCACCTCGAAAATGTCCATCATCGGAATCTGTATCGGGAGGGCTTTTT
>JANOAP010000110.1:0-10166 GCA_031411175.1 Rhodoferax sp.
AACACAAACATCTTGGTTTGCAGTTCGCCCATCAGCTCAGGCTGGCGTGCAGCTGCTTCGAGGTACTTGCTGCCCATGATGCCGATACCGATACAAGCACCCAAAGCGCCCAAACCGATGATCAGACCAGCAGCCAGAGCGGCAAAACTAATAACTTCCATGATTGACTCCTAAATTAACAAAGAAAAAAACAAACCAAACCGAAACCAAACTCAAAAAATCAATGCGCGTCGTGTGACTGACCGATGTAGACCAAGGTCAACATCATGAACACAAACGCCTGCAGCAGGATGATGATGATGTGAAACACAGCCCACGCCCACCCCGCCACCACATGCAACAGCAGCAGCATCAAGCTGCCAGGTTCTGCGGAGAAGGCCCACGAACCACCCAAGAGAGCAATCAACATGAACACCAACTCACCCGCATACATATTGCCAAACAACCGCATGCCATGCGACACGGTTTTAGCGACAAAAGAGATCAATTGCTCAGCGATGTTGATGACCGCAAGAATGACAAAGAAGATGGGGTTTTTGCTGGTGCCAAAGGGTGCCGACACCAATTCATGCGCCCAACCGCCCAGACCCTTGATCTTCATGTTGTAAAACAGGCAGATGAACAAGACCGACACCGACAGCCCCATGGTGACGGACAGATCGGCAGTAGGCACAACGCGCAGATAGGCGTGACTTGGATCGTGACCGGCGGCACCGTAGATCCAGGCCCAGATCGTTGGCAACAGATCCAACGGCAACAAATCCATGGCGTTCAGCAGGAAAATCCACACAAACACGGTCAGCGCCAGAGGAGCCACCATCTTGCGGCTGTTGGCATTGTGAACAATGGATTTGGCCTGACCATCAACCATCTCCATCAACATCTCGACGGCTGCCTGGAAGCGGCCCGGAACACCGGAGGTTGCTTTGCGGGCTGCTTTCCACAAGAAGAACGAACCCAGCACACCCAAAAGGATGGAGAAAAACAAGGAGTCGATGTTGAAGACGGTGAAATCAACGATTTCTGTCTGCGGCTTGTTTTGCCAATGGGTCAGATGGTGAACGATGTATTCACTGGCTGAGGGTGCTGCATGTGCTGCTTCGGACATATTCAACTCTTTTAAGCTCTTAAATCTGTTTAGGCTTGGGGCGCTTTAGCAGCGCGAACCAATACATCTTCAAAGTCACAAACAGACCGGCCATCAAGGCCAGCCAATTCAAATCTGTAATCAGTGTCGGCGCGATGGCAAGCATTGCCACACCCACCGCCAACTTGACTGCTTCCCATAAAAAGAAACCAAAACTTGCCGTGGCCGCGTTGATGGACGAAAACCGGCCCATCAAACCACGTGCAAACAGTGCCGCCGGAATTATCACCGCAAGTGCGCCATAAGCCGCCGACCAAGCGACTGAGGCTTTGCCCGAGACACCCCAAGCGACCAAAGCCGCCAGCAAACCCGCCACACACTGCAACCCCACAATCCACCAAGGTGAAACCGCTGGGTCCCGCAGACGCAGTGCCTGCGCTTCGTGCGCCGTCAAGGGCTTGCATTCCTGCCCGCTCGCCTCATTTGCGTCGTAGCCATGCGAAAGCGTCATTGTGGACATCTGAGATTACAGCCAGTTTACGAACGGTTTCATGCAGCGATTGCGGCAAAGCCTCTGATTATACGTAGAAACCCGCAGCGGTCGATACCCTCTGACGTAAATTTGTCCAAAACAGTGCGTGATGGGGTTTCCGCAACCCAGCCACAATCAGTCACACACTCCGAAAGTAGCGATGACTGATTTGCTCAAATTGTTTCACCTGGCTGCGGCCGCTTTGTGGCTTGGCGGCATGGGCTTCATGCTCTATGCGCTGCGCCCCTCCGCACTGATGCTGCAACCGCCCGCCCGGTTGCCATTGATGGTGGCCGTGCTGTCCCGTTTTTTTGTGATTGTGTGGAGTGTTATCGCCATTTTGTTGCTCACAGGTTATGGAATGCTCGCAGCCACGGGCATGAAAGGTGCCCCCATCGGCTGGCACTTGATGATTGGCATCGGCGTCGTCATGTTCCTGATCTTTGGCCATCTTTACTTCGGCCCGTTTCGCCGCCTGAAAATTGCCGTTGCGGCTGCGGACTGGCCGGAAGGCGGGCGGCGCATGGGGCAAATCGCCAAGCTTGTCACGCTGAACTTCGCCTTGGGCTGGGTGGCCATCGCCGCTGTGATGCTGGTGAAGTGACGCGCGGCAGCCCGTCACAGCTCGTAGGACGACTGCCATAATTTATCAATGAACACACTACCCGCGCTGCCTTGCTACCTCAACGGCGAATACACCGCGCTGCCAGACGCAAAAATCAGCGTCATGGACCGCGGCTTCATTTTTGGCGATGGTGTTTATGAGGTGGTTCCGGTCTATGCGGGTCAGCCATTCCGCTTTGAACAGCACATGGCCAGGCTGGACAGGTCCTTGCGTGAATTGCGAATTGCCAGCCCGCTGACGCACGACCAGTGGCGCGTGGTTATTTTAAAATTGATAGCAAGTCAAGCCCATTCGGCGGGGGCTATGGCCGGAAGTATGGATCAACTGATCTATATCCAGATCACCCGCGGCGTGGCGCTGCGCGATCACGTCATGCCCGAGCACATCACGGCCACGGTCTTCGCCATGTGCAACGTGATGAAGCCACCCACCGACCAGCAGCGCGCCAAAGGCGTGGCCTGCGTGACAGCCGATGACTTCCGCTGGGAAAAGGCGCACATCAAAAGCACCAGCTTGCTGGGTGCGGTGTTTGCACGGCAGATCAGCTTTGACGCCGGTGCCACGGAGACAGTGATGTTCCGCAACGGCTTCCTTAGTGAAGCTGCCACCAGCAACGTGTGGGTCGTCAAGGGCGGAAAAGTGCTGGGCACACCCAAAGACAACCTGGTGCTCGAAGGCATTCGCTACGGGCTGTTTGACGAAATCTGCCGTGACCAGGGCTTGCCATTTGAGTTGCGCCGCATCAGCCGCGATGAAGTCCTGAATGCGGACGAACTGCTGCTCTCCAGCGCCACGAAAGAGGTGCTGGCCATCACCTCGCTGGACGGCCAACCGGTTGGCAACGGCCTGCCCGGCCCCATCTATGCCCAACTGCATGCGGGCTACCAGACCGCCAAGCAGCGCGCCCTGTCGGCACACACACCATGACCACGTCCCCTACCACGCCACCGTCTCACACCTCACCCGGTGCGCCGCAGCCGCGCCAGGAATCGCTGATCGAATACCCGTCGCTGTTCCCCATCAAGGTGATGGGCACAAAAGTCGATGGCCTGGTCCAGGCCATCACGCACATAGCCCACCAGTTTGACCCGGCCTTCGACGCCAGCACGATCGAACTGCGTGAAAGCAAAGGCGGCAAATATCTGGGTGTCACCATTACTGTCACCGCCACCAGCCGGGAGCAGCTTGATGAGTTGTACCGCACGCTGAGCACGCATCCGATGGTAAAGGTGGTTTTGTAAACATGACCCCCACGCTCCGCTGCTGCGCGGGTCGCTGCCCCCCGAGGGGGCTAATTTCTCTTGGGGCGGCCCGGCGAAAAATTGCCGCCACGCTCCGGTGAGCCGCGCCATAACCATAGACATCCGCCAGCTCGGCCAGGTGGAGTACGAGCCCACCTACGCCGCCATGCAGGAATTCACTAGCCAAAGAGGGCTGAAGCCCAATACAGATGGCCTTGATCAGCTATGGATTTGTGAGCATCCTGCGATCTACACCCAAGGCCTGTCGGGCAAGGTGGAGCACATTTTGAACCCCGGCGATATCGCCGTCGTGCAGACCAACCGGGGCGGGCAGGTCACCTACCACGGCCCCGGCCAGGTGGTGGCCTACCCGCTCATCGACCTCAAACGCGCGGGCTATTTCGTCAAGGAATACGTCTACCGCATCGAAGAAGCGGTGATTCGCACCCTGATGCATTTTGGGGTCACTGGCCACCGCGTGGCTGGCGCGCCAGGCATCTACGTGCGACTGGATGATCCGGGCTCACATGCCCTGCTGCCTCAGCGCCCCCAAAAGGCGGAAAACGCAAATGGGGGTCCAAATGGGGGTCAGATCCCCATTAAATCGGGGCCTGATTTTCTGGGCCTGGGCAAAATCGCTGCTCTGGGCATCAAAGTCAGCCGCCACTGCACTTACCACGGGCTGGCGTTGAACGTGGCGATGGACCTGGAACCCTTCTCGCGCATCAACCCATGTGGGTATGCGGGCTTGCAGACCGTGGATCTTTCTACAATCGGGGTATCTGTCGCGTGGCAAGAGGCCGCCGACGTGTTGAGCCAAAAACTCGTCACGTACTTGACCCCGTAAGCTGACACCCTAAATCTGGCACCTTAAGCGGTTGCCAAACGCACCATGAGCATCGTCGAAACCAGCCCCAGCGCCGTTGTGCGCGAAGTCCAGACCGCAGCAAACTACGACCCCAGCGCCAAGCAAAAGGCGGCCGCCAAGCTGTCGCGCATTCCGGTGAAGGTGGTTCAGGGCGAGGTTCTCAAAAAGCCTGACTGGATTCGCGTCAAGGCCGGTAGCCCGAGCACGCGCTTCTACGAAATCAAGGACGTGCTGCGCGCCAACAAACTTGTGACGGTTTGCGAGGAGGCCAGTTGCCCCAACATTGGTGAGTGCTTTGGCAAGGGCACGGCCACCTTCATGATCATGGGGGACAAGTGCACGCGGCGCTGCCCGTTTTGCGATGTGGGCCACGGCCGCCCCGACCCACTGGATGTGAACGAGCCCGAGAATTTGGCCAAGACCATTGCGGCGCTCAAGCTCAAATACGTGGTGATCACCAGCGTGGACCGCGACGATTTGCGCGACGGTGGTGCCCAGCATTTTGTCGATTGCATCACGCGCATCCGCGAGCTGTCGCCCACCACGCAGATCGAGGTGCTGGTGCCTGACTTCCGGGGCCGCGACGACCGCGCGCTGAAAATTTTGCAGGCTGCGCCGCCCGATGTGATGAACCACAACCTGGAAACCGCGCCGCGCCTGTACAAGGAGGCCCGACCCGGCAGCGACTATCAGTTCAGCCTGAACCTGCTCAAAAAGTTCAAGGCACTCCACCCCAACGTGCCGACCAAGAGCGGCATCATGGTGGGCCTGGGCGAAACCGACGAAGAAGTGCTTCAAGTGATGCAGGACATGCGCAACCACAACATCGAGATGCTGACCATTGGCCAATACCTGGCCCCCAGCATGAGCCACCTGCCCGTGAAGCGCTACGTCCACCCCGACACCTTCAAGATGTTTGAAGCCAAGGCGTATGAGATGGGCTTCAGCCATGCTGCTGTGGGTGCCATGGTGCGTAGCAGCTACCACGCTGACCAGCAGGCGCATGGGGTACTACAGGCGGCAACCTCTGTTTAATATCTATTAAAAATAAATTGTATTTTTGACAAAACTCGTTTAGCGATAGATACTTATAAAAAAGTATCTATTAATGAATGTATCAACTCCTGACCTGACTGATCACTTGCGTACCTTGCTGGCACAAGGTGATGTGCTCACGGCGCAGCAACTCCAGAACGCTACGGGCAAGAGCCAGCCCAGCATTTCTCTGGCACTGGCCAAGCTGAGCGCAGAGGTATGCAAACTGGGCGCGGCCCGCAGCACTCGCTATGCGCTGACACAACCAATTTTGGGCCTGCCGGCTCGGCAAACACTCACTTGGACCACGCCTGATGGCGAGCTGCAAACGTTTGGCAGCTTGAGTTTTCTGCGCAGTAGTCAAGTGCATGTGCGCACGCAGCAGGGGCTGGATTGGCTGGGTACCCCCGGCCAGTTGCCCTGGTTTCTGCAAACCCTGCGCCCCCAGGGCTTCCTGGGCCGACAGCTCACGCGCCTTCGGCCCGACTTCCCCGCCGACCCCGATCACTGGCGTACCGAGCAGGTGCTGTACATGGCCATCAACCATGCAAGCGACCCGCCGGGGGCACTGCACCTGGGGGACGCGACCGGACGCATCGCCGTTGAAGCACCACGGCTTGCAGTTGCGCCGTCGCCGCATGACGTTGCCGCGCAATTTGATGCCGCGGCCCGCGCCATCACCCAGACCTTGCCTGCGGCCTCCAGCGCAGGCGGTGAGCAACCCAAATTCGTTACCCAGATAGACATGCCGGACGGGCAGCACAAGCACCTCATCGTCAAGTTCAGCCCGCCGCGTGGCACGCCCTTTGGCGAACGCTGGCACGACCTGCTGCACCTGGAGCATCTGGCCCTGGCCGTGCTGGCAGACAACGGCGTGGCCGTGGCCGCCACGCACATCGTTGAATCGCGCGAGCGCACCTACCTGGCATCCGAGCGTTTTGACCGCGTTGGCCGGGCAGGCAAGCGCCATGTGGTGGCCGCCGCCGCCGTGCATGACGAATTCGTCAAAGCCTCGCGCCAGCACTGGGTTGCAAGCTGCGAAGCGTTGGCAGCGAAGCAACTGCTGGCCCCGGCACACGTGAACACGGTGGCCAGCACCTATCTGTTTGGCCAGTACATCGGCAACACCGACATGCATTTTGGCAACCTGTCTTTCTTTGTGGATGACGTGATGAAGCCCACTTTTGTGCCCTCCCCCGTGTATGACATGCTGCCCATGATGTGGCGCCCCGGCGTGCATGGCGGCGAGCTGGATGCCAGGCCCGTGCGCCCACAGCATCAACCCGCCGGGTACGCGCCGCAGGTCGTGCAGGCCCGCGCCTGGGCTCGTAGCTACTGGGAACGTGCAGCCAACATGACGGCATTGAGCAGCGCCTTGCGCGAGGCCAGTGCGGCCAGCCTGGCTGTGCTGGCATGAAAGCCAACCTCTACGCGCTGGCCGCCATTGCCCTGTGGGCATCCCTCTCTGCGTTGGGCGTGTCGCTGAAACACGTGCCTCCGTTTTTACTCACCGGCATTGCCCTGATGGTGGGCAGTGTTCTGGCCTGGCCGTTTGTACTGCGGGACCGGCGGCAATGGCAAGTTGCGCCACGCCTGCTGGGGCTGGGCGTGTTCACGCTGTTCGGGTTTCACTTTCTGCTGTTCATTGCTCTGCGCATTGCGCCTGCGGTGGAGGTGAATTTGGTCAACTACCTGTGGCCTTTGTTCATCGTGGTGCTGGCACCGCTTTACCTGCCGGGGGTGGCACTGGGGCGTGTTCATGTGATCGCGGCAGCGGTCGGGTTTGCCGGTGCGGCGATCGCCATTTTGGGTGGGCACGAAGCCACGAGCGCGGTCGGGAATGCAGTGACCACAGCCCCGAACACGGCCCCATCATCGTCAGCCGCCAGCCCGGCGTGGGGCCCGCTATTGGGATACGCCATGGCCTTGGGCTCTGCCTTCATCTGGGCCAACTACTCGCTGCAAACCAAGCGTGCTGCATTGAACGGCACGGGTTTCCCCACAGCGGCGATTGGTTTGTTTGGGCTGGTGTCGGGTGCGTTGTCGCTGCTGTGCCACTGGGCGCTGGAGCCCACCGTGAGCTTAAGCGCGCACGACTGGCTCCTAATGGCAGCCATGGGCCTTGGCCCGCTGGGGGCCGCATTTTTTCTGTGGGACAAGGCCCTGAAGCTGGGCGATGCGCGCCAGATTGGCATCTTGAGCTACCTCACGCCACTGGCCTCTACCGTGCTGCTGATGGTGGTGACGGATCGCCCTTTGAGCTGGCGCATAGCATTGGCGGCCAGCATGATCATTGGCGCAGCGGTGGTGGGAACACGGCGAGCCTGAAGCCCCGCACCAGACCGCTAATTCCGTTTTTAAATCACTCCACCTCGATTCGCAACTCCCGCTCGGCCACCCGCTGTTTTTCGTCCTGCACCTGCAAGGTCAGCCGGTGTCTCCCTACGGGAATTTGCGCGTTGTCGAGGGAAAAACCATCTTTGGTCACTTTGACGAATTTGGTGATGCGGCTGGTGATGTCAATCTTCAGCGCACCGTACATCACCTTGAAGGTGCCCGGATCTATCGGTGCATCAGCCTGGCTTTTGAACTGCACGGAAATCGCAAAAGGTGCCTTCACTTTGAGATCCGCAACGGGGTCGGGCTTGAGGATGTCGATCAGCGGAATCACCGCACGCGCACGCAGTGCAGGCAGCTCATTGAACCCGTCTTCGCCACGAAACTCGCGGGCTTCAGCCGGTGTGACCAGCCAGCCGTCAGGCGCGTCTGCCAGCGCGCCCCGAATGCCGCCGCCGCTAACCTGATTGCCCCGTCTGCCGCCATCCGCTGGACTATTGGCACCATTTGTCCCCTGGGCCCATGCTGTATGGGCTAACGTAGCTATCAAAAACGCAGCGGCTAGAGAGGCGCCTCGCGTGCGGCACAAGCTTGATTCAACAGTCATTTCACTTCCTCGATAGCCAGCATTGAAGCCCCATAAGCATCGGAACACTGGGCGTTGCCCTGCCGTGGCCCATGGACCGAACAGGCCGGATTCTCCGACATTCGCGACGTGGTCATGAGCGCCCCCAACTGGGCGCGCCCCTGAGCGTCATTGAGCGACGTCACGAAGGGGCCGGCCTTGCTGGCGGCCAGCGGGCTGAGATCACGCGGGCCATCGGCCACCATCACCATGATGCTGTTAATACCGGCCGGGCCTGCGGCCTTGACGCGCCAGTTCGGCCGGGGGAGCAACATCGGCTGGCCCGCTTCTATTTTGTTGTTCTGGTCCAGCTCATTGGGAAACAGCAGGTAGACCGACTGGTTGTCGGAAGCTGCCAGCGCCACATACACATAACCCGCTCGGTCCGATTGCACCGAGAAATCCAGCACGTCCTGCCCGATTTTGAGCTTGCTGCTGGTTGTGGAGACTTGCACGCGCCGTTTGGCGTCGCGCTGGTCAAACATCTGCCGCAGGGCCTGTTCGCCGCTCAAGGCCACCGGTATCTGGACCGGTGCCGGGACCGGAGCAAGGACGGGAATGGGGGTTGGGGCCATGGCCACCGGTGCAATGACGGGCGCACTGACGGGCGCACTGTTGGCCGCAGGGGCCGGGGGGGCCGCGACCGCTGGTGCTGGTGCAGGCAGTGACGCAAGCACAGGCAACACACTGGCCTGACTGAACCAGGCCGGCACAAATTCTGCGTTGCCGTTGAGCACGAGATTGTGCGGCTTGAAATTAGGGTCATTGGCCATGCGCCGGTTGATTTTTTCCTGGGCGCACTGCCTGATTTCATCCATGCTGATGGCACCCGAGTTATCCAGATCACGGGCATCGCGCAACATGCAGTCGCGCATGAACTGGGTGGCCAGCCCACCTTTGAGCTCGTCGTCAAAACTGATTTCGTTGTCACGCGAGGCGCTCACATGAATGATGTCTTGCGGCAATGCGCCTTTGGCAACCGTCTCGCCCAGCAGGCTGCGCGTCTTGATGTTCACCGGGCGGCTGCATTCCTCCGAGATGGCAGACGACCTGGGGCGCAAAATGCCTTCCCCGTTGGCGTTGGAGAAACCCCGCGTGCGCACGCTGGAGGCCGCCTGCACCAACCCGCCTGAATGGCAGGCGTCATACATCACGAACAATTTGTCGGTCTTGTTGGTGATGGTCTTGAGCATGTCGGCCATTTCACGGTTGGTGAGGGTGCCGCTTTGCCCGCCGTCGTAAGCCAGCAGGGCCTCTACACAGCCGCCCGCTGCGGGGTCGCGGTAACGGGTGCCGTGCCCTGAGTAGTGAATGAACACGCGGTCCCCATCCTGCACCCGCTCAGTCAGTTCCCGAAGCGCCAGACGGATGCTGTTGCCCGTGGCCTGGTCGTCCTGCAAATAGCGGATGTTGCTGACGGGCACTTGCATGGCCTGCGCCATTTCAGTGGCGGATTGCTTGTCGATACGCGCACCCGGCAGCGGTGGCGTGCCAGCGTCGGCATAACGGCTGATGCCGATGATCAGCGCGTGGCGGTTGACGCGCGGTGCCAGGCTGCGCACGCCCAACGTGCTGGGTTGGGTGTTTGCAGCCACCGGCGCCAGCTGAGCGTGAGACAACGGAAGAGGCCCCACCACACCGGCCAGCAAACCAATCACCCAACACAAACGCCCAACGAGGACTTTAAGTCGTGGTGTGAGCGTGATCATGATTTGATTCATGCCTGGTGTGCAACGGGTTCCGGGGGCACAACTAGTCCAGGTTGACAATGCGCACACGGCGGTTTTCTGCGGCAAAAGGCTGGTCGCTGTTGGCC
>JANOAP010000111.1:0-1637 GCA_031411175.1 Rhodoferax sp.
GGAAGACCTGGAAAGCGATACCCCACCCGGCAAGGCAATCTCATCCACTTTGACAGGAGCTTGCGCCACCAGGTGGTCCAGTGCCAGCTCCAGCGTGGCGCGCTTGTCGGCCTGCACGGCAAAACCAGCCGCGCGGCCTACGCCCTGGGCAGGAGCTGCTTGCAGGGCAGCGTCCAGCACGGTGAGGTCAACGGGGCCCCGGCCCTCACGTACGGCATCACCCGCATGAAAAATCGCAAAATGCACGCCTTGGTAACCCAGCCCGGTCATGATGGCCTGCGCCACATCCATCTGGGCACGCACGGCATCGACGTACTGCGGTGCTTCTTCGCCCGTCATCAGCACCCAGACCTGGGATGCGCCATAGGCCACTGCCGTGAGCCACACATCCAGCCCCGTGGAAGCGGTATGCCACAAAGCCACGGGCAGCACGCGGGCTGGCACGCCATGAAGACCACTCTTGCCCAGCTGCGCCGCGCGCCCCAGCTTGTTCACCCATTGAGTCCCGGCCTCCTGGCTGTGCAGCAGCAGCGCCGCGTTCTTGCCGCCAGCGCGGGCATAGGTGGCCAACAACGTTTTGAGTTTGACCCCCTGCTCGCTGGCGCGCGGGTAGGCATAGGTGAGCGCGCCGGTGGGGCACACCGTGGTGCAGGCACCGCAGCCCACGCACAAGTTCGGGTTGACCTTGATTTGTTGTCGTGCCGATTCGCTTTGAATAGCCTCCGCCGAGCACACGTCAATGCAGGCATTGCAGCCAACCTGCTTGTTGCGGCTGTGGGCGCACAGCTTTTGCTTGTAAACAAAGAACTTGGGCTTCTCAAATTCGCCCACCATCTCGCGCAACTTGAGCAGGGTCCGGGTTTCGCCCTCGCCCGCAGCGGGCAGCCTGAAGTAGCCTTGCGGCGGCGCATGTTGCGTGAAGGTCGTACCTGCCGAAACGGGTGAATCGGGTGAACCAGGCCCACGCAGGTCCAGCACCAGGTCAAACTTCTCGGTCTGGCTTTGCGCCTCACGGCCAAAGTCAATCGCCCCTGCCACCGAGCAAACCTTGACACAGCCCCGGTGGGACTTACACAACGCGCTATCAATTTGGTAGTCCAACCCAATCGCACCTTCGGGGCACACTGTCAGGCAGGCGTTGCAGCGGGTGCACAGGTCCAGGTCAATCGGGTTGTTGCGCGTCCAGCTTAGGTCGAAGGCACCCAGCCAGCCGGTGAGCGCGTCGATGCGCCCGCCCAGCACCGGGTAACGCCGCTCCTGCGCGCCGCCCATACCCTGCCCTTGATCCAGAGCGTTGCCGCCCGCACCCTGCGCAAAAATCGTCACCGCCAGCGCATCGTCCAGCAGGCCTGCCATGCGCTCGGCGGCATCCAGCGCGCCAATGATCAGCAAGCGCCCGGCACTCTTGAACGTGACTGTGGGCACCGGCTCGGGGTCGGGCAGGTGCGCCAGCGCCAGCAGGGCCGCGATTTTGGGCATGGCTTTGGACGCATCCCGGCTCCAGCCGCCGGTTTCGCGGATGTTGACGAACCGGATGGGACGCTCGGACTGCGACGCTGCCCCTTCAGTCTGCGCTGCCAGTTCGGTGAACAGGCGCTTTTCCTGCGTGCAGGCCACCACCACATCGTCGCCCGAGA
>JANOAP010000112.1:0-9561 GCA_031411175.1 Rhodoferax sp.
CTTTTCTGCCTTTGGCAACGTCAAGCCACTCCATGGATGCGTCGCGTTCTCGGAGGACTCGATGCGAATCAAATAGAGGTCTTGCGACTCCACATTCCAACGCTTGACATCCCGCCCACGCAAAAACGGCTTGATGATGTCCGCCGACTTGGGGTCTTGCGCTACCAGTGCATCGCGCTGTTCACGTGTGATGACAAATGCCTCGTTCAGCCCAGTTTTTATACCGTAATAAAACCGCCCCTTGCAGTATTCGCCCAGCGGCAGACCGGCTTTCCGAATGCGGGCTAACAATTGGCGTTTGGTGGGTGGCTCCAACTGCCAGCCATCACGCTTGAGGTCCCGCTGGGGCACGCCAAAACGCTCTGCAGCAAACACGTCGGGAAAGTCGCTCACGCGGTAGTTCTCGTTCGTGCTGTCCCAGTTCAACACGGCCACATCGTTTTTCACATCGCTGAGAGGTATCGCTTTATCGCGCTTGGTGGCAATGACGATGGTGGGGTAAGCCAGTGCGTCAAAAACGGCTTCGTCGCCAAAGTCGATGATCTGACGCAACTCGGTGTGCGTGACCATGTATTCGCGCAGGGCGGTGCCGTATTTGGCGCGGAACCATTTGTTGCTGGTGATAAAACTCAGGCAACCGTGCGGATTGAGCAACTGAAACGAGCGCTCGTAAAAGTACACAAACAAGTCTGCCGTGCCGTTGTAGGTGGCGTAATGCGGCTTGAAGCGGGGCTTGTCGTCTTTGATGGACTCTTGCCGCACATAGGGCGGGTTGCCAATGACGATGTCAAAACCGCTTTGGAAGCCGAACATCCACTCAGGGTCAAAGAAGTCGGCGTGGCGGTTCTGGTCGAACGGGTCCCAGGCGGTCATGCGTTCGGCGTCGCCGGGCTTCAGGGTCAGCTCGGCCTTGAGCAGCGTGGCCAACTCATCGCGCAGGCGCAAAATTTTCTCTTTGCGTTTGCGCTTGTCGGCAAAGCGTTTGGCGGCGAAGTGGCTTGAGTTAGCCTCTCTCAGTTCGGCTTCTTTCTCGGCGACTTCCGGGTTTGCCAGCAGGTGTAGCTGACCACTTCCACCGCGTGGGATAGGCAGCAGGGTGTTGGCGGCGACGATCTTGGTTTCCAGATTGGGCAGCGGTGTCAGGCGCTGATGGTCAGTGCCCAGCTTTTGCTCCACCACGAGGCTGATGAAGAAGCGCAGCTTGGCAATCTGCACGGCGATGGGTTGAATATCCACGCCATACAGGCACTTTTCTATCAGGTAGAGCTTGCGGGCGTAGTCTGCATAGTCGGGGTCGGCAAAGTCGGCGTCAAACTTTTCCAGCGTGGCCAAGGCGGCGGTGGTTTGCTCGTCTCGGAGCGTGGGGTCTTTGAGCTTCTTGGCGCTGGCAAGCTGCTCGGCCAGCGGGGCGCGGTTTTGGGCTTTCCACAGCGCGTTGTCGGGGTCGAGCTTGCGCAGCACGGCCACCAGTTTTTGCAGCATGCCCATGGGAAAGGCCCCGGAGCCGCAGGCGGGGTCGAGCACGCGCAGGCGCTCTATGGCCGCAATGAGCGTGTGCGTTTCGGCGGTGCTGAAATCGTGACTGGTATGGCGGTAGCTCAACAGGCGGCGCAGGCGCTCCCGCGTCAGGTCAGGCAGCGGGTTTTCAGGGCCACCCACGGCCAGACCACCGGGCATGGGGTTGGCTGCTACCGCGTCCAGGTCCAAATCTCCCGGGCCAGCGTCCAAGTCCAGCAGCCCATTTGCTATAAATTGCGTAGCTGATAACGCAGTTTCTGAGGTGGCTAGAGGCCGTTCTAGGTAACAAACCAGGGCTTCGTCCACCATGTAGTCCACCACCTCACGCGGGGTGTAGAACGAGCCGCTCTTTTTGCGGGCGGTCGTTTTGGTGTCGGGGTTGTAGCTGGCCAGCAGGTTTTCAAACACCTTGCCCAGCAGCTCGGGGTCTAGCGCCACCTCTTCTTCAACCGGCGTATTTTCTTCGATGGTGAACTTGTAGCTGTCAAAAATTTTGAGTAGGCCGCGCGGTTTGTACTTGCGGTTCTTTGTGCCGAACACGGTGTTCAGCGCACCGTTCAGGTCGGCCTCGTCAGCACCATCGCCAAAGAACAGTTCGTTGGGGATGTGCATAGGGTTCTCAGGCCGCTCCGAGAAGCCGTCCACGCGCAGCACGGTTTGCTTGCCTTCGGTCACCACCAGAGCGGCCAGCGCAGGGTCGCGCTGAATGTCCGCCGGTGTGACCAGCTTGTCCAAGCTTGCACGCCGCCAGTTTCAAGCAGCAGGCTGGCTTGCCCCGCTGCCAGGGCGGGTAGCTCGTCGTTGGTGAGCTGGAACAGGAAAGCCGCGCTTTGCCAGTCGGCCAGACTGGCATGTGCGGGGTTGAGCTGCTTGCTGCCACCCAGCAAGTTTTCAACTTCTTTCGCAAAGGCTTTGGGTTCTGTGGGTAGCTTAAGTGTTTTGTGGCTGGTGTAACCCAGTTTGCCAAGCAATGCGGTTGCACCGGTGCGCAGATCGCCGGTGGCCAAGTTCAGTAGCGCGGTTTGCAGGTCGGCGCGGAGGTGCTTGTTGCTCATGCCATCCAGTCTTCAAGTTTCAAGCCCGGTACGCGCTTGAAGTGCCGTGTGTTGTGGGTCACCAGCGGCAAACCAAGCACCAACGCATGCGCGGCGATTTGGGTGTCCATCTCGCCAATGGGTTGCCCGGCGTGCTGCAAGAGGGCGGCAATGTCTCCATATCGGTCTGCGGCCTCCAGCGTCCACGACAAAACCGGAAACTCATTGAGCAACAAATCAACCGAGCGGCGACGCTTGTCATCTGCTTGCAGCAGTGCTAGCCCAAACCGTGTTTCGGCGCGGGTGATGGCGGAGATGGCGACCTCCTGCTTTTTTAGCGCTGCCAACATGCGCTTTTGTAGTGCGGCGGAGCTGTTTCGTGCAAAGTAGCCCAGGATATTGGTATCGACCAGGTACTTGATCAAGTGCGTTCCTTGGCTTTGGCGGTGCGTTTGGCGGGGGCTTTTGGGTCAGGTGTGTCTTCCCAATCCTCAAACGGATTTTTTGGAGGATTGTTTCGTCGGCTGGAATCCGACAAAAAGCTGTCGGGCAACGGGTTTTCCGCAATGGCGGCCATCAACGCATCTAACCGGCGGTGACGCAATGCTTCCGTGTCCTTGGGCTTGAGCGTAATCTCGCCCGTAACCTCATTGCGGGCAATCCACATTTCATCGACATCCACGCGAAACGCCTTGGGCAAGCGAATGGCCTGGCTGTGCCCGTTGGCAAATACTTTGGCGGTGGCTAGCATGATTCGTTCCTTTGGGTATCCATGAAAACGTATCTACTTTATCACCAACCAGGTCATTAGGTCAAAGTCGGTATTGCTCTTTATTGCCTTGGTTGCATCGATGAGTTTGCCGCCCCGGCCTGTGAACAGGTTGGCCGCGTTTTTGCGAGTGAACTGGGCCACGATGGCGGCCACGGTTTTGTCGAGAAGAGCGGAATACGCGCTCATGTCTTGCCCATGGCGAGTTTGCTCGTCAAACAGTTTGCACAGGTCGGCATAGGGCGCTGTCTTGCCCTGACACAGGGCGCGGAAAATTTCCAGCACTTGCTTGGGCGCGGCAAAGTTGTAGCGTACTGCGCCGTCGGCATGGATGTAGACCAAAAAGTAGGGGCTTAGTGGGTTGACTGCTTGGGTGCTGGCATCTGTGCCTGTTGTGCTGTGCGTACCGTGTGGGGCCTGGTGCTGCAGGCGCAGGCAGTAAATGACGCCGGGCTTAACACTGGCGTGCTCGGTGCTGGCGGGCACCACGCCATACAGGCCAAAGGGCGCGTCTTGCAGTTTGGTGCGATTGGCTTCCACATAGTTGCTCAGGTCCATGCGGAAGTCGTCCAGGCTGAATTCGTTCAGGGCTACGGATTCGTTGAAGTCTTCCAGGTCTAGCACTTCGTCTTTCAGGCGCATGAGCTGTTTGTCTCGGTACTTCAGGTCTTGGTGAATCAGCTCTTCCAGTTCCGCATTGGTCAGCACGTTGTCTTCATTGGTGGCAGAAATGTCCACCAGCGCCATGCGCGCCTCCACCCGGTTTTTGAGGTTGATGTACTTGTTCAGGTCGGGCGTGGGCCAGAAGTTGACGAGCTGGATGGTGTCATTCGGGCTGCCGATGCGGTCGATACGGCCAAATCGCTGAATGATGCGCACCGGGTTCCAGTGGATGTCGTAATTGACCAGCAGGTCACAGTCTTGCAGGTTCTGGCCTTCGGAGATGCAATCGGTGGCGATCAATATGTCAATCTCACCCGTCTGCGGCATCTTGGACATCTTGGCGCGCTGCTTGGCGCGGGGGGCAAAGTTGGTCAGAATTTGGTTGAACTCTGGCGTGCCAAATGTGGAGCGATTGGGCCGCGCGCCGCCGGATACCAGCGCAATGTGGCTGCGTAGGGTGGTGCTGGCCCAAGGCTCCAGTTGTTCATACAAATAGGCGGCGGTGTCGGCAAACGCGCAGAACACAATGATCTTGCGGTTGGGCTCACCCCGGTTGTTGGTGGTGTGTTTGGTGCTTACCTTGTCTTTGATGACGGCTTTGAGCTCTGTCAGTTTGGCATCGCGCTCGGGTGTAACGCCGCCAGCGCTGGTCGCCAGCATGGAGAGCTGGCGTTTGTCGGTAGCCAGGTCGGTTAGCCAGCGGTCTACGTCCATGTGCTCCATGCGGTATTTGAGGGTGCCGACCTCGAACGCTTCACGCAACTCTTCGTCTTCTTCCGCCTCCATCAAAAACAAGGTGGCTTGCAAGTCCTGCGCTTTGCCGTCTCGCAGCTTTTGGTAGGCGCTCAGGCGCTCCTCCAAGTCTTCAATCTTGCTGACGGTGCGCTCCATGGTGATGGCGAACGATTTGACTGAGCTTTCCAGCCGCTTCAAGAAGTTCACCTTCATCATGCCGATCAAAAACTTTTCACGGTTTTCCTGGCTGAAATTGCGCACATTGGTTTCGCCCTGGTATTGATCCTTGTATTGGGGCAGCACATAGATAGATGGCTTGAACAGCGCGAGCAGGTACTTCTCAATCTCTTCATTCAGTTTGTCGTAGGTGGGGAAACGGCCCTTGCTATCAATCTCCGAATACTTGGAAATCGGTTTGGCCCGTTTGGGGAATTTGCCGATTTGCGCCATCGATGCGCGGTAATACTTTTGAATGTGTTTGCGGGAGCGGGCGATGGTTAATTCGTCCAGCAAGGTGAAGAAGCCTGCGGGCAGCCCGTCCATCAGGTCTTTAGGGTCGCGGTCGCCAGTGCCTGTAACAGGCTTCTTTGCCCATGCGGTAAAGGTCTTTTGGGCTGCGTCCAGCGTTTGCTTGATGCTGGCAATGCCGGTGGTGGGCATCAGTGCGTGGTCGCGCCCCTCAGACACCAAATAAAGCTGGTTACGCAGGTCTTTCAAGTCGTTGTTGACTGGCGTGGCAGACAGCAACATCACCTTGGTTTTGACCCCGGCCTGGATGATGTCTTGCATCAGTCGCTCGTAACGGCTTTGTTTGATGACGTTGCCCTCTTCGTCCCGCTTGCCCTTCACGTTGTTGCGGAAGTTGTGCGATTCGTCAATGACCACCAAATCGAAGTTGCCCCAGTTGATAGTCCCCAGGTCAACGTCACCAGCCCTGCCGGATTCACGGGATAGGTCGGTGTGGGACAACACCATGTAGCTGAACCGGTCGCGCACGAAGGGGTTGAGCTCGGTCATGTTGCTTCCGAGATAAACCGTCCAGTTTTCTCGCAGCTTTTTAGGGCAGAGCACCAGCACCCGGTGGTTGCGCAGCTCAAAGTATTTGATGACGGCCAGTGCCGAATACGTTTTGCCCAAACCGACGCTGTCGGCCAGGATGCAGCCGTTGTGGGTGTTGATTTTTTGAACGGCCCCTTTGACACCATCCTTCTGGAATTCAAACAGAGCTTTCCAAACTTCCGTGTCCGTGATGGCTGTATTGTCAAAGAACTGGGCTTGCTCTTCTTGGCCGGACAGGAATCTCTCGAATACGTGGAACAGCGTCTTGAAGTAGATGAACTCCGGGGAATGGTCCACATAGAGCTGGGCCAGGTACTCCAGCACCTTGGCTTTGACATCTTCAACTAGAGTGGTGTCTGACCACAATTCATCAAACCATGCTTTCAGGTCAGTGCGGTCACGGTCACTGTCGACCACTATGTTGAGTTCGATGTTGGGCGTGGTCGATAGGCCCAAGCCCCGGCGCGTAAAGTTGGAGCTGCCCATAAGGGCGTGCTCCCGCTTGCCATCATCAATGTGGTACAGCTTGCCGTGAAGAAAACCAGGGTGTTTGACCGAGCGGATCTCGACTTTGCTTTGAATCCAATCGGCACAGCGGCGTGCCACTTCTTTTTGTTGCAGACGGTTAGAGAGTTCAAGGCCCTCATCTTCAATTTTGAAAGCCTTCTTGTCAGTCTTCTCAGGGTCCAATGCTTGAATGAAGCGCGGCTCACCAAACAGGAATTGCAATGATTCAGCACCATCGAGTTCCTTGCTCAATGCTTCATAGGCGTAGATTGTGAAGTAGGCGGACACCACTGAGAGACGGCTGCCATCCACAATTTTGGCTGAGAGGAAGTCTGCAACCCGTCCGCGCGCGTGGTTGTCGCGGATGCCATGCTGTTGGGTAGTGAGAGATGCCATGTTGTCCCTGAATTTGGGAGCAATTATGGCGGTGAATCAGTCACAGAAAAGGGTCGGCGGGTTACCGGCTCCGCCCCGCCTTGTAGGCCGCCTTCTGCGTCTGGTTCTGCGCCCCGCCAATCCCTTTGGCCTGCGCCAGCAGGGCCATGGCCTTACCTGCGTGGGCATGGGTGATGGCCAGGCCCAGGGCATCGGCGGCATCGGGGCCGGGCAGGCCGGGCAGGTTCAGCAGGCGCTTCACCATCTCCTGCACCTGGGTTTTGTCGGCGCGGCCATAGCCGACCACGGCCTGCTTCATCTGCAGCGCGGTGAACTCAAACACCGGCAGGTCTTCAGACACCAGTGCCGTCACGCAGGCCCCGCGTGCCTGGCCCAGCAACAGGGTGGACTGCGGGTTGACGTTGACAAACACAATCTCCACCGACGCCTGCTCTGGCTGGTAACGCGCCATGACTTCCTTGACACCGTCAAACAGCACCTTGAGCCGCGCAGGCAACTGGCTTTTGTCGATGTGCGTGGTGCTGATGGTGCCGCTGGCCACGTAGCTCAGGTTGGCACCGTCCATATCGATGACACCAAAGCCCGTGGTGCGCAGGCCGGGGTCAATGCCGAGAATTCTCACGCCAGGCCTCCCACATGGCACGCCGCTATGGTGCTACCAATGTTGTAGCTGCTCAAGCATGTTTGACGGGGGCTACAGGCCAAAATACCACCTGACAGAGTGAAAAAACACGGGTGCGGCAAAACACAGCGCGTCCACCCGGTCCAGCAGGCCGCCCGCACCGGTGACGGACGCCATCTGCCCGCCCCAGCTCGGAATGCCACGGTCCCGCTTGAGGGCTTTCATAACAAAGTGGCCCAGTGTGCCCGCAGCGCAGGCAATGAAGGCCAGTGCAAACGCCGTGCCGGGCACCCAGGGCGTGATGCCCGCCAGCAGCGCCCCCGCCAGGCTGGCCACAAACAGCGCCACCAGCCAGCTGCGCCAGTTGAAGCTCTGGCTGATTTGCGGTGCCGTGGGTGGCCGCTTGAGCCGGCGTGACACCAGATGCTGTACCACCACACACAGTTGCACCACAAACACCAGAAAGAACACGAGGAAGGCGTTCTTCTTGTCGTAGTTGGGAAAATCCAGCAGCAGCAACGCCGGCACATGACTCATGCCGTAGATGCACACCATGATGCCCCACTGCAGCTTGGCGTTGCGCTCCAGAAACCGGTTGGGGTCATTGGCCAGCGCGCTGACCACCGGAATCGCCAAAAACACATACACCGGGATGAACACGGTGAACAGATCGAAGTGCTCGGTGCCCACCAGCCAGTACTGCACCGGCAGCACCACAAAAAAAGCGAGCACCAGGCTGCGGTGATCACCCCGGCGCGTCGGTGATAGCGTCATGAACTCGCGCAGAGCAAAGAAGGACACCAGCGCAAACAGGCCGATGGCAACCCAGTCGCCAGCCAGCCAGCCCACCCAGAAGACAAACACCATGACCCAGCTGGTGCGCAGGATGCCGTCCACATTGCGCAACTCGTAGCGCTTTGCCTCGGCTGCATCGCCTTCGCCATGGTCCCGCAGCGACAGCACAAAGGCAGTGACGCTGGCCAGCAAAAGGATGCCAAAGACGATGACAAACATCGCCCCGATCTGCTGGGTGGCTGTGAGGTTCTTGATGTAAAAGTACATGGCAGCGACTGCAAACGTTGCGGTGCGGGGGCGGTTAAACGTCGCGCAGGGCAATGACGGCGTTGCGGGCGCGGTCCAGAAAGGCCCGCCGCTCTTCGCCGTCTTCAAGTTTTACCGGCGCGCCAAACGTCACCGAGCACAGCACCGGCACGGGCACCACTTCGCCTTTGGGCATGACGCGCTGCACGTTGTTGATCCAGGCGGGCACCAGTACCACGTGGGGGTATTTTTGCGTCAGGTTAAACAGGCCTGACTTGAAGGCTGCGGGTTCTTCAGCGTGCCCGCGCGTGCCTTCCGGGAAGAGGACGATGCTGTCGCCCTTGTCCAGGGCCTCAAACAGGGGCTCCAGCGGGTCCTGGTCCGCCGTGCGCTCGCGTGAGACGTAAATGGCGTTGAACACGGCCGTGGTAATCCATTGCTTGAACGGCGTCTTGGTCCAGTAGTCCCGCGCCGCAATGGGCCGGGTGATGGAGCGCAAGTCTTTGGGCAGTGCGGCCCAGATCAGCACCAGGTCCGCATGGCTTTGATGGTTCGCGAAATAAATGCGTTGCTCGGCCTTGGGGGGGCAGCCATACCAACGGGCCTGGGAGCCCGTCAAAACACGGATCAATCCCAGCAGAAACCAACTCATCAGTTTGACGCGCATCAAAGGATGATAGCCCCCACGCTTGTCGCTTCGCGCGCTGCGCTGCCCCCGAGGGGGCTGCCTTGCTTGGGGCGGCCCGTCATTGCGAGCGAAGCGTGGCAATCCACGATGGTGTCCGAGACGGCGAAATGCGAAGTGGGTCTCGGGCTATAGTTGCGTCAAAAGAATCGGGGAGATTTCAATGTCGGATTTGAGCACCGGCCTACGCCGCGCAGCTGTATTTTTGGTCATGATGTGGGTGTCATGGAATGCTGTGGCCCAACCAACCTGTGTTGCACCGAGTGCTTTGCAGGCATTCACAACGCAATGTGATGCCTTTGGCCAAGCCAGACTGCTTGACCTGCTTCACTGCCAGGCAGTTGCGCCCCCCAGCTACTGCGGCTCCATTGGAATCCTGGCAGAAGTTAGGCGTGAGCCACAACGCCTCATCTGCTTTTGGGATGGTACATATCCCCCTGTCAATGGCGGTGGCTACATCTCTGGCATACCCTTCGATCTGCCGTGTGACGCACAAAATTTAACCATATCCCTCAGCGGCACCGCCAGCACC
>JANOAP010000113.1:0-2531 GCA_031411175.1 Rhodoferax sp.
GCGCGCGGATGGTGTCAGCGGCGATGCCACAGCGCGCCGCCACGGCATCGGCGCTAAAGGCTTGTACAGCTTGGCGCACTTCTTCCACACCACTTGCAAATTCGGCCATGCGGCCCATGCGGACCAGGCCTTCGGCGAACAGCGTGTGCGCCATGCCCAACAGCAAAAACACATCAGCACCGGGTCGTATGAAGTGGTGCGCGTCGGCGATGGCCGCCGTTTCGGTCCGGCGCGGGTCAATGACCACCAGCTGTCCACCGCGCGCCTGCATGGCTTTGGCCTTGCCTTTGAAATCCGGCACCGTCCACATGCTGCCATTGCTGGCCACGGGGTTGGCCCCCAGCACGATGAGGTAGTCGCAGCGGGCAATGTCGGGCACGGGCACGCTCATCCACTGGCCAAACAGCAGGCCGCTGCTCAGGTGGCGTGGAATTTGGTCGAGCGTGGCGGCGCTGAAAATATTGCGGCTGCCAATGCCCCTGGCCAGCCGCGAGAAATAAAGCATCAGGCTGGCCTTGTGGGAAGAGGGGTTGCCTGCAACCAGGCCCACAGCGTTGCGCCCATGCACCTGTTGCACGGCGGGCAAACGGCGGGCAATCTCGGCCCAGGCTTCTTCCCAGGTGGCCTCCACATGCACGCCATTGCGTTTGATGAGCGGTGTGCGCAGCCGGTCGGGGTCTTCATGCAGGTCTTTGAGCGCCACGCCCTTGGGGCAGATATAACCGGCACTGAACACGTCAGCCTCATGGCCCCGGATGCTGATGACCTTGTTGCCCTGTACCTTGAGCTCCAGCCCGCAGCAGGCCTCACACAGGGGGCAGATGCGGTGGTGGGTGGTGATAACAGGGGTCGAAGTGGTCGATGTGGAGTTGTCGGCGGATGTGTCTTTGGACGTGTCCGTGGATGTGTGGTTCATGCGTGTCTTGCCTCTGTGCTGGATGTGCTTGAAACCCACGCCAGGTTGGGTTTTGAACCTGAACTATCCAGCACGCGCGGACACTAGTCCATCACGCGGGCGACTCCCTCGGCGGGCAGGCTTTAAGCCCGGCCATCATCATGTCCACCATGGCCGCTGCCTTGGCGTCCAGCGCATAAAGATGGGGGGCCAGCAACCATTCACTCATGGTGCCCATGGTGAAGTTTTTCATGACTTGCTGGCTTAAAAATACATCGGTATCCGGCGGCAACTGGCCCATGGCAACGGCCTTTTGCAAGATGCGCTCTATGCGCACCTGGCATTCGTCGCCGCAGGCCTGTTCGTTCTCGGCGATGACGGCTGCGGCTTCCCCAATGTTTTCACACTTGTGAAACATGATGCTGAAGATGCGCTGCTGCTGCTGCGACTGGGCCAGGGTGGTGAGGGACTGGATGCACATCTGGCGCAGCGCCCCCAGCGGGTCGGCTTCGGAACACACGTCCAGCTCGGCCAGCATGGCCTCCATGGGCAGCATGGCTTGCCCGAAAAGGGCCTGCAGCAGAGCAGCCTTGTCCTTGAAATGCCAGTAGATAGCCCCCCGGGTCATGCCGGCCGCGACCGCAATATCGTTCAGGGTGGTCTGGGCCACGCCTTTGTCAAAAAACACCTGCCCAGCGGCTTCCAGCAGCGCCGCGTGAGTGAGTTCGGTGTCTTCTTTTGTTTTTCGGACCATGGAGGGTGTTGTGAAAAAAGCAAATCTTTAAAAGCGCTATTGTAACTAAACATTCAAGAATGTATGTAAGAATGCGTGATCAAATTTACTCGTTAACCCTATATGTCCAAGCCTTCGTCCAAGCCTTCGTCCATGTCGTCGCCCGTGCTGTCGCCCATGTTGTCAGTTACGCCGTCGCCTCTGTCATCCGCTTTTTCAACCCGCCAGCGCTGGGCCCTGCCATTCCTCCTGGCCGCATTGCCATTGGCGCTGGTGGCCTGCGGCCCGTCGGCTCCAAAGGGCGGTGGCCCAGGGGCCCCTGGTGGTGCCATGCCGCCGCCTGAGGTGGCGGTGATCACCGTATCGGCCAAAGCACAGCCGGTGGAACTGGAGTACACCGGACAGACGGCGGGCTCGCGCGAGATCGAGGTGCGTGCGCGGGTGGCGGGCATCGTCAACAAGCGCCTGTTTGAAGAGGGTGCTACTGTCAAGGCAGGTACACCTTTGTTCCAGATTGACCCGGCCAATTTTCAGACCCAGGTGGCCTCGGCCGAAGCTGCCGTGGCCGTGGTTGAAGCCCGCGTGAACCAGGCACGCCGCGACCAGGCCCGCCTGGGGCCACTGGCAGCCGAAAAAGCCATCAGCCAGAAGGAGTTTGACGACAGCAAATCCGCGCTGGAGCTGGCTGAGGCCAGCTTGAAGCAGGCCCAGGCCCAGGCCAACGAAGCCCGTCTGAACCTGGGTTACACCAAGGTGATTGCGCCCATCAGCGGCACCACCGGCGTGGCCACCAAGTCAGACGGCAGCCTGGTCACGGCGGCCGACAGCCTGCTCACCACCATTGTGCAAACCAACCCGATTTATGTGAACTTCAGCGTGTCAGAAGGCGACTTGCTGCGCATG
>JANOAP010000114.1:0-5045 GCA_031411175.1 Rhodoferax sp.
ATCTTGAGGCATGTGTACCGATAATTGACTGACCTTCAGAAGAAACTTGGGAGACTGCGCCGCGTCTCAATCGAGTAATCCATTAGCATGTGCTAGGCTGGATTGACGCTCCTGTCAAATTGGAATCAGCGGTAACAGACGGTAGTCAATGTCAGCTCTAGGGCTGTGAATTCGTAACTCTCGAATTCCGCTTTGGGTCGATTGCGGGCCACCCAAGGCAATTCTGAAACATCAAACGCCAGCCTGTTGACTTGATTTCCCAAACCCCCGCGCATTGCCCGGTCGCCGCACGGGGGTTGAAAGCCAACTCGCCTCAGCTTGAATCCCGCCGGTTCACCGCATGGAACACCCCGCGCAGCCAGCGGTTGGCAGGGTCGTGTTGCAGGCGGCGGTGCCAGTATTGCTGCACCTCGATCACCGGCGGCTTGAAGGGCAGTTCCAGGCGACTGACCGGGATGTGGCGGGCCACAGCCGCAGCGATGTCGTCGGGCACGGTGGTGATCAGGTCGCTGCCGGGCAGGATGGCCAGCAGGCTCATGAAGTGCGACAGTTCCAGCGTCACCTGGCGCCGGTGGCCTTTGTCCTCCAGCCAGAGGTCAAACGCATGCCCTCGGCCATCGGGGCGCACCACGATGTGCCGGGCGGCGAGAAACTGCTTCAGGCTCAGGCGGGTGGTGGCATTGCCACTGCTGCTGGCATATCCAGGCCGGTTGGCACAAGCGATACAGGTATAAGAAGTGCGAAACAGCGCCTGCTGGAAGAAGCCCGCTTTCTGCAGGTCTGGAAAGAAACCCACCGCCAGTTCGGCCTGGCCCGATTCCAGCGCCTCGGCAGCGGCCTTAGGCGGCATGGATAGGGTGCGAAGGCGCACCTGGGGCGCAGCTTGCCGCAGGTGGCGCAACACACCGGGGATGAAGGAGATTTCGCCAATGTCGGGCGTCAGGATGGTGAAGCTGCGCTCGGCCAGCGCCGGGTCAAAGGCGGCAGGCTGGAGCACTTCAAGGCTGATGGTTTCCACCACCCGGTGGATGGCCGGCGCCAGCGCCAGCGCCCGTGGCGTGGGCTGCATCTCGGTACCACCGCGCACAAACAGCGGGTCGCCAAACACGGTGCGCAGGCGCGCCAGTGCGGCACTGGTGGCGGGCTGGCTCAGGCCCACGGCCTCGGCGGTGCGGATCACGCTACGGTGCCGGGCCATGGCGTCAAAGATCACCAGCAGGTTCAGATCGACATTTCTAATATCCATGGCGTGGATTTTATCTATCCACACCATCCTCTATACAAATTCCGCGCGGGTTCATAACATCCATGGCAGAACAAGATAAACCAGACGAGACAATGCCACTCAAATGCCACTGTGGAGTTGACACCCACGCCCACGTCATACCGGAAAACTTTCCGAGTTACCTGGGTTCTGCCATTCCGGCGGACTGGCCTTCCATGGCACCGGCGCACGAATGTCATCGCAATGTGATGATCTCGGGTAAGGTCTACCGCACGGTGTCTGACAAATGCTGGAGCACAGGCAAGAGGCTGGCCGATTTTGAAGACATGGGCCTGGCGCTACAAGCCATTTCCCCCATGCCCGAGTTGCTGTCGTACTGGATGGCACCGCAGGATGGCGCACAACTGGTGCGCTACCTGAACGAACAGATCGCCACCATGGTGGCGGAATCCGAAGGGAAGATGGTCGGGCTGGGTGCTGTGCCGCTGCAAGATATGGATCTTGCACTGCGTGAATTGCGTCATGTGATGGATACACCCGGATTTGCCGGTGTGGAAATTGGCAGCAACATCAATGGTGTGCCGGTGGGCGACCCGCGCTTCGATGTGTTTTTTGAAGCCTGTGAATCCCTGGGGGCCGCCGTGTTTGTGCACGCCCTGCGGCCCACGGGCATGGACCGCCTGGTCGGCCCGCCTGCATTGCAGCAGGTGCTGGCTTACCCGAGCGACGTGGGGCTGGCCGCCGCGTCCGTGCTGACCACCAACCTGATCGAACGCCGACCCGGCCTGCGCATAGCCTTCAGCCATGGTGGCGGCACGCTGGCGATGTTGTTGCCCCGGCTGGAGCAGGCCTGCAAAGTGTTCCCGGCGTTGAAAGACAGCATTGCCGTCTCGCCCACGGCCCAGGCGCGCAAGCTGTTTTATGACACGCTGGTGTTTGACACCCCCACCTTGCAGCATTTGGTGACCCAGTTTGGCGCGTCTCAATTGATGATAGGTACCGACTACCCGTTCAATTTTCATGACCACGCGCCGGTGGCTGGCATTGAGCGGGCCGGGTTTGACGACGCGACGAACCAGATGCTGCTGCATTCAAACGCCAAGCGATTTTTGGGAGTGACGCCATGACGCTGCTGCCCAATCGGCGTCTGCTGCTGCAATCCCTGTCACTCATTTCGGTGCTGCCTTGGGTTGCGCATTCGCAGGACGCAGACTTCCCTGCAAGAGCCATCAAGCTCATCGTCCCAAATGCGCCCGGCAGCTCGGTTGACACGATTGGCCGCATCCTGGGCAACCAACTGGCGTCTGCCGCCAGCTTGAAAAACTTTGTGGACAACAAGGCTGGTGCGGCTGGTGCCCTGGGGGTTGACGCTGGAAAGACCTCTGCACCCGACGGATACACACTGATCGTCGCGTCCAGCAGTTCAATGACCGTCGCCCCGCTGTTGCAAAAGGCGATCAATTACGACCCCTTGAAAGATTTTGACTTCGTGTCGATGGTTGCTGTGCTGCCCAACGTCCTGGTCTGCAACACCGCCTTGAAAATTGAAAGCGTGGCTGATCTGATCGCCTATGCCAAAGCCAATGCGGGCAAAGTCAACATGGCATCTGCCGGGCCGGGCTCGGTCAGCCACCTGGCGGGGGTCGCCCTGACCACAGCCGCCGGGTTCGAGGCGCTGCATGTGCCCTATAAAGGCGGCAGCCAGTCGGTCGCCTCTGTTGTGTCGGGTGAAACCCACTGGACACTGACACCTGCGCCCGCCGCCATGGCTTTGGTCAAGGCAGGACGTTTGCGGGTGCTGGGACACAGTCTTGCCAAGGGCACGCGCCCCTTGGGCAATGTTCCCGCGATTGCAGACACCGTGCCAGGGTTCGAATACGGTAGCTGGATCGGCTTGATGGCTCCCAAAGGCCTGCCACAGGCGGTGGCCGACAAGCTGCGCAAAAGCCTGGGCCTGGCAATGCAGCAGCCCGCTTTGCGCGAGGCATTTGAAGCCAATGGCGCAGTGCCCACCGTAAGCACAGCCGAAGAATTCAGGGTTTACCTGACACGCGATATTTCGCAGAACCGCCAAGCCATCAGTATGGCCGGTGTCAAACCCGAATGAAAACAGGAACCCCCATGACTGAATTACTTGTAGCCTCCCTTCGCAGCGTTGAAATCGGCGTGCCCGATATTGCCGCCGTTGAAAACTTTTACACCAGCACCTGGGGCTTGCGGGTGGCCGCGCGCCAGGGAACCAGCGTGTACCTGCGCGGCACAGGGGCAGACCACCACCTGCTCTCCCTTCACGCCAGCGATAAACCGGCATTGCGGATGCTGACGTTTCGGGCGACATCACAAGAGGCGTTGGCTCATATTGCAGCGCAGGTGCCACTTCATGGTGGCACCGTGGTGGCGGCACCCGCCGCCGTGGATGAACCCGGCGGTGGTCAGTGTGTGGTGGTGCGTGACCCGCAGGGGCGCATTCTGCGCTTCGTCTGGGGCGATTTGCGTCATGCCGATACCGCCGAGCACAAAGACCAGCCCATCCGTTTGGCGCACGCTGTGCTAAACAGCCACGACGTGGCCACCGGCCTGCCGTTTTACGAGAAAGCGCTGGGCTTCAAGCTGTCGGACCGCACGCGCATCATGGCCTTCATCCGCATTCCCAAGAAGCCCAGTGGCGACCACCATAGCATTGCACTGGCCGATGCCGACAACGACTGCCTGAACCACATTGCCTTCGTCATGCTAAATCTGGAGTCGGTCATGCGGGGCGGCGGCCGCATGAAAGACGCGGGTTACGGCATTGAATGGGGCCCAGGGCGACATGGCCCTGGCGACAACGCATTCAACTACTTCATTGGCCCCGCAGGCTTTGTTATCGAATACACCGCCGATGTGGAACAGATCGACGACACCTATGTAGCGGGCGCCCCCGAAGACTGGAAATGGCCGCCGGGTCGCGTAGACCAGTGGGGCATTTCGGCCCCTCCATCCGCCCGCCTGAAAGAGGCGCAGCGACAAATTTCTTTTGACTAACCACGGGAATTTATATGAAACTAATCAGCTATCGCAAGCAAGGCACCACTCGACTTGGCGTGGTGGTGGCCGACGGGGTGATCGACCTGAATCAGGCGCAACCGCAAGTCCCCGCAGATCTGGGCGCTGCGCTGTGGCAGGGCGTTGACGTGAACGCGGCCGCCAAGGCGGCTGCGGCATCGGGTGCGCCGCGCATTCCTCTGGCAGGCATTGAGTACGCCGCACCCGTGCCACGCCCTGGCAAGATCATTTGCCTGGGCCTGAACTACTACGATCACGCCAAAGAGGGCGGACGCGAGAAGCCGGACTACCCCTGGTTTTTCCTGCGGGGTGCGACATCGCTGATAGCGCATGGTGAAGCGGGCATTCGCCCCCGCGTGTCGGAGCGGTTTGATTACGAGGCCGAGCTGGCCGTGGTCATTGGCAAAAAGGCACGGCATCTCTCAGAGGCCAATGCACTGGATTGCGTGTTTGGCTACAGCTGCTTCAATGACATGTCGGTGCGTGACTACCAGAAGAAAACACCACAGTGGACCATTGGCAAAAACTTCGACGGCACCGGCGGCTTCGGCCCCGTGCTGGTCACGGCTGATGAGCTGCCGCCTGGGGCTGTGGGCCTTAAGATTCAAAGCCGCCTGAACGGTCGGGTCATGCAAAGCGCCAACACCACCGACATGATCTGGGGCGTGGCCGAAACCATTGCGCTGCTCACCGAATGCATGACGCTGGAACCCGGTGATGTGATCATCATGGGCACCCCCGCAGGGGTGGGTCAGGCGCGCACGCCACCGGTGTG
>JANOAP010000115.1:0-1843 GCA_031411175.1 Rhodoferax sp.
GCGCTGGCACCGTAGGGGGCCAGCCACTCCAGGCGTTCGATGTAGGTCTTGGGGCGGAATTCACCCTGCTCGTCAAAGTCGGTGATGGGGAAGGACAGCAGGCCGGAGCCCATGATGGTTTTGAGGTCTTGAGGGGTCATGATCGTTAGGTAAAAACGGTTAGTCAAGTTTGATATTGGCAGCTGCAACAACCTGAGCCCAACGTGCACGCTCTCGGTTGAAAAACTGGTCTTGCTCGGCAGAGGACATGGTGACCACTTCGGCCCCCTGCCCTGTGAGGCGTGCTCGCACGTCGGGACTGCGAATGGCCTTGATCAGCTCGGCATTCAGTCGCGCCAGGATGGCGGGCGGCGTGCCATTGGCCACCAGCGCGCCTTGCCAGGTGCCGGACTCGAAATCTGTCAACCCTTGCTCGGCCAACGTGGGCACATCGCCAATCAGTGGCATGCGGCTGCGCTTCGAAATCGCCAGCACCTTGAGCTTGCCGCTTTGCACGTGCGGCAGTGTGGCCAACATGCCGTTCATCAGCACCTGGGTTTGTCCGGCAATGGTGTCGCCCACGGCCTGTGCGCCACCTTTGTAGGGCACGTAAATCCACTTGGCACCGCTGGCCCGCTCCACGGCCACACCGGCCAGGTGCGGTGCGCTGCCCATGGCGGTCACGGCAAAGTTGAGGTCGGTGGTTTTGGAGAGTGCCACCAGCTCTTTGAGGTTGTTGGCCTTGACGGACGGATGCACCGCCAGCATGTGCGGTGAGTAGGCCAGCATGGTCACGCCACGCAGGTCTTTGGCCGGGTCAAACGGCAGCTTGGTATAGACCGACGGGCTGATGGCCAGCGCCCCCGTGTCGCACAGCAAAATGGTGTAGCCATCAGGTGCAGACTTGGCAACGGCATCGGCCCCCAGATTGCCGTTGGCACCGGCGCGGTTTTCCACAACCACGGATTGCTTGAGCGCCTCTGACAAGGGCTGGCTGATAGCCCGCGCAATGATGTCAGACGAGCCACCTGGCGCGTAAGGCACGATGATCTTGATGGGCCTGGCGGGCCAGGCTTGTGCCGCTGCGTCCTGGGTGGCCAGGCCCAGGGCAAGAGACGAACCCAGCAGGGTGCGGCGGCTAATGAAGTGGCGAGTAGTCATATTTTTACCTGTGTCATTTCGAGAGGACCATGTGAGGCAGCCACAGGGAGAAGGCAGGCACATACGTGACCAGCATCAGTGCAGCAATCAGGGCTCCGTAAAACGGCCAGATGGACCGCATGACGTCACCCACCGATATGCCCCCAATGGCACACCCCACAGCCTGGGTGGTACCTACCGGCGGTGTGTTCAGCCCCAACGCGCAATTGATCAGAATCATCACGCCGAACTGGGTCGGGTCCATGCCGAACTTCTGGGCAATCGGCAGGAAGATGGGCGTGCAGATCAGCAGCGTGGGTGCCATGTCCAGGAAAGTGCCCAGCACGAACAACGCCACGTTGATCATCAGAAAAATCATCCAGGGGTTCTGGGTGACAGTGCTCATCAGGTCGCCGGTGCGTTCGGGCACCTCGTACATGGCGAGGAAGTAGCCGAAAGCGCTGGAGATGCCGATCAGGAACAAAACCACGCCTGTGGTTTTGCACGCCTTGGCGCAGGACTTGATGAAGTCATTCCACGACAGCGAACGGTAGGCCACCACCGTGATTAGCAGCGCCCAGAGCACAGCCGTGGCAGCTGATTCCGTTGCTGTGAAAACACCGGACAAGATGCCCACCAGAATGATGCCCACAATCAGCAAGCCCGGCAGCGCGGCCATGAAACTGTTGAATACTTCACCCCAGCCGGGGAAAACGCCGCGTGT